>DASSZD010000009.1:0-19744 GCA_035702985.1 Acidimicrobiales bacterium | reverse complement strand
GGCACGATGTGACCGAACATGGTCATGTCCGGGTCGACGTTGAGGGCGAAGCCGTGCATGGACCGGCCCTTCGACACCCTGACGCCGATGGCGCAGATCTTGCGGGGCCTCGGCCCGTCGGCCTCGACCCAGACCCCCGGGTAGCCGTCCAGGCGGCCGGCGCCGGGCAGACCCAGCTCGGCCAGGACGTCGATGACCAGCTGCTCGATGCGGTGCACGTGGCAGGGCATCGATCCGGGGCCGGTGGGCACCGACATGACCGGGTAGCCGACCAGCTGCCCCGGGCCGTGGTAGGTGACGTCCCCGCCCCGGTCGGTGGCGACCAGTTCGGCGCCGACCGAGGCCGGGTCCACCAGCACGTTCTCCGCCCTGGCCCGCACCCCCATGGTGTACACCGGCCGGTGCTCGAGCAGCAGCAGCCAGTCGTCCCGGCCCTGGCCCCACAGCCCCCGCTGCAGGGCCAGCGCGTCGGTGTAGCGGACCCGGCCCAACCACCGGGCCCGCAGCGGGCCGCGGCGGTCGGCGCCGGGTGTGGCGGCGCAGGTGCTCACAGCTCCGCGGACCAGTCCCTGGTCTCGAGGATGTCCTTGATGGCCCGCACGAACGCCGCCGCGTAGGCGCCGTCGAAGGCCCGGTGGTCCCACGACATGACCAGATTGCCGACCGGGTGGACGGCGATTCCGTCGCTCCCGTCGGGCATCTCCACCACCACCGGCCTCTTCTTCACCCCGTCGGTGGACAGGATGGCCACCTGGGGCTGGTTGATGACCGGCACGGTGATGAACGTCCCGAACGGTCCGGCGTTGGTGATGGTGAAAGTGCCGTCGGAGATGTCGTCCATGGTCAACCGCTTGGAACGCGCCTTGGCCGCCAGCCCGGAGATGTCGCGGGCCAGGGCCCTCAACCGCTTCCCGTCGGCCTGGTGGATGACCGGCACCAGCAGCCCCCCGAAGTCCAGGTCGACGGCGATGCCGATGTTGACGTCGCGGTGCACGATCAGCGAGTCCTCACCGACCGAGCTGTTGACGTGGGGGAAGTCCTCGAGGGCGTCCACCACCGCCCGGGTGATGAACGGCAGGTAGGTCAACCCGAAGCCCTCGGCCTCCCGGAACGCCGCCTTGGCCGCCGACCGGGCCTTCTCCACCCCGAAGTAGTCGACCTCGACGGCCACCATGGTGTGGGCCGAGGTGTGCTTGGAGCGGATCATGTGCTCGGCGGTCCGCCGGCGGATGTTGGTGAAAGGCACGATCTCGTCGCGTTCACCGGCCTGGGCCGGACCGAAGGCCTGCACCGGGGCCACCCCGCCGGCCGCCGGGGCCGGGGTCGGGGCCGCCGGGGCGCCCTTGGCGGCCGGCGCCGACGGCGCTGCGGCCGGGGCGGCCCCGCCGTTGCGCCGGTCGATCACCGACAACACGTCGGAGCGGGTTATGCGCCCGCCGGCGCCGGTCCCGGGGATCTGGTTGGGATCGAGGTTGTGCTCGGCGATCAGCCGGCGCACCACCGGGGACAGCACCCGGCCGGGGGCGCCGTCCTCGCTGCCGGATGCGGCCTCACGCTGCTCCTGCTGCACCGGGGCCGGGGTGGACGGCTCGGGGGCGGGCTGGCCGGTCCCGGGCGGGGCGACCACGGCGCTGCCGTTGGGGGTCGCCACGTCGGCCGCCGGGGCCGCCGACGCCGAAGCCGGGGCCGCCTCGGCCACCGGCGGCTCGGGGGCGGGGGCCGTCCCCTCGTCGGCCTGGGCGGCGGCCGGCGCGGCCGGCGCCTCCCCGCCGTCGGAGATCACGGCCAGCCGGGTGCCCACGTCGACGGTCTCGCCCTCGGGCACCAGGATCTCCGACACCACACCAGCCACCGGTGAGGGCACCTCGGAGTCCACCTTGTCGGTGGACACCTCGAACAGGACCTCGTCCTCGGCGATCTGGTCGCCGACCTGCTTGGCCCAGCGGGTGATGGTCCCCTCGGTGACCGTCTCCCCCAGCTGGGGCATGGTGATCTCAGCCAACGTGCAAACCTCTTCCGGTCAAGGCGAGGACCGTCTCGCCGAACGTCTCCGACAGTGTGGGGTGGGGCTGGATGTACTGGGCGACCTCCCCCGGTGTCGCCTCCCAGTTGACCGCCAGGTAGCCCTGGCCGAGCTGCTCGGTCACCCAGGGGCCGACCATGTGGACACCGAGGATGCGCCCGGCGCTGCCGTCGGGCTGCTTCTCGCAGATCACCTTGACCAGCCCCTCGGGCTCGCCGACGATCAGGGCCCGGCCGTTACCGCCGAAGGGGTCCTTCTTGGCCACGACGTCGTAGCCGGCCTCCCGGGCGGCCTCCTCGGAGAGACCGGCGAAGGCCACCTCCGGCTGGCAGTAGATGCACCAGGGGACCTTGGTGTAGTCCACCGGCACCACCCGGTCCCCGAGGATCTGATCGATGATCAGCACCGCCTCGGCGAACCCTACGTGGGCCAGGGCCGGGGTGTTGACCAGGTCGCCGGCGGCGAACACGCCCGGCTCCCCGGTGCGCATGTACTCGTCCACCTGCACGAAGCCGCGCTGGTCCACCTGCACCGCGGTGCCCTCCAGGCCCAGGCTGTCCGACAGGGGCCGGCGCCCGACCGACACCACGACCGCCTCCACGGTGACCTGCTCGCCGTCGCCGAAGTTGACGGTGGTGGACCGGCCGTCCTCGCCCGGGGTGTGGCCGGTGACGGCCACCCCGGTGCGCACCTCGATGCCCCGCTTCTTGAACGAGCGCAGCACCACGTCGGCCACGTCCTTGTCACAGCCCGGCAGGATCTTGGGCAGCGCCTCGAGGACGGTGACCTGGGTGCCCAGGTCGGCCAGCATGGACGCGAACTCGCAGCCGATGGCCCCGCCGCCGATGACCACCGCGGAGGCGGGCAGCCGCTCCAGGCTGAGCACCTCGTCGGAGGTCATGACGATCCTGCCGTCCACGTCGAAGCCGGGGATGGTCCTCGGCACCGATCCCGACGCCAGGATGACGTGCTTGCCGACCAGCTCGGTCCCGTCGTCCACGCGTACCACGCGGTCCGGGCCCAGCGAGCCGGTCCCGGCGAAGGTCGTCACCTTGCGCTTCTTCATCAGGCCCTGCAGGCCCTTCCACAGCTGGTCGACCACCTTCTGCTTGCGGGCCTGCGACTGGGCGAACTCGATGGAGGGGGGATCGGCGGCGATGCCGAACTCCTTGGCCCCCACCACGGTGCGGTAAACCGTGGCGGTCTCGAGGAACTCCTTGGCCGGGATGCAACCCCGGTGCAGGCACGTGCCGCCGACCTTGTCCTTCTCGACGACGGCGATGTTGAGGCCGGCCAGTCCACCTCTCAACGCGGCGGCGTAGCCGGCCGGCCCGCCACCGATTATCACGACATCGAACTCCTGTGCCGTGGAAACCACCTCCTAATGATCCGGAGCCAATCTAGGCCGTCTCCGGCCTGGTCCGGGATAGGCTTCGATCGGTACCAGAGACGCAGGGGAGCTCGACGAGCTGAGAGGCCGGCCCCGAACCGGCGACCCTCGACTGACCGGCCCGGTAATGCGGGCGAGGGAGCGTGCGCATGCAGGCGGCAAAATCCGAACAATTGGTCATAGCCGGGCGGTCGTTCGGGTCCCGGCTGTTCCTGGGGACCGGCAAGTTCCCGTCCAACGACCACCTGCGCCGGGCCATCGCCGCCAGCGGCACCGAGATGGTCACGGTGGCGCTGCGGCGCATCGATCCGTCGGGCACCGACGACATACTCGACGCCATCCCGGACCCGGTGCTGCTCCTCACCAACACCTCGGGGGCCATGGACGCGGCCGAGGCGGTGCGCCTGGCCCGGCTGGCCCGGGCGGCCGGGCTGCCGGACTGGATCAAGCTGGAGATCACCCCCGACCCGCGCTACCTGCTGCCCGACCCGGTGGAGACCCTGGCCGCCGCCGAGCAGCTGTGCCAGGAGGGGTTCACGGTGCTGCCCTACTGCCCGGCCGACCCGGTGCTGTGCAAGCGCCTGGAGGAGGCCGGGTGCGCCACCGTCATGCCGCTCGGGTCGTGGATCGGGTCCAACCAGGGTCTGCGCACCCGGGGCGCACTCGAGATCATCGTCGAGCAGGCCCTGGTGCCGGTGGTGGTCGACGCCGGTATCGGGGCGCCCAGCCACGCCGCCGAGGCCATGGAGCTGGGGGCCGACGCCGTCCTGGTCAACACCGCCATCGGCACGGCGGCCGACCCCGAGGCCATGGCCGGGGCGTTCCGCCTGGCCGTGGAGGCCGGCCGGACCGGCTACCTCGCCGGGCTGCCGGCCGCCGGGTCCGTGGCCGACGCCTCCTCGCCGCTCACGGGCTTCCTGTCTTGACCTCGGTTCCGATCAGCCTGGACTCCCGCCCGGAACACCCGCCGGAGAACACCGCCGCCGCCGACGTGGCCGCCACCCCCGTCGGCGAGCTGCGGGCCATCGTGGACCGGGCCACTCCGGCCGACGTGACCCGGGCGCTGCGGGCGGCCCGCCCCACCCTGGCGGATTTCGCCGCCCTGCTGTCCGCCCCGGCCGGGGACCGCCTGGAGGAGCTGGCCACCCGGGCCCACCGCATAACCCGGGCCCGTTTCGGCGCCACCGTTCGCCTCTTCTCCCCGCTGTACGTCTCGAACGAGTGCGTGTCGAGCTGCACCTACTGCGGTTTCTCGGCCGGCAACGACATCGCCCGGCGCACCCTGTCGGTCGACGAGGTGCGGGCGGAGGCGGCCGAGCTGCACCGGCGGGGGTTCCGCCACATCCTGCTCGTGGCCGGCGAGCACGCCCGGATCGTCAGCAAGGACTACCTGGAGCGCTGCGTGGAGGCCGTCGCCCCGCTGTTCGCCCAGGTGAGCGTGGAGGTCCAGGTGTGGGACACCGACACCTACCGCCGGCTGGCGGCGGCCGGCTGCGACGGGGTCATCGTCTACCAGGAAGCCTACGACCCCGGCACCTACGCGGCGGTCCACCTGAAGGGCAAGAAGCGCAACTACGCCTGGCGGCTGGCCGCCCCCGACCGGGCCGCCCAGGCGGGCATGCGCCGGCTGGGCGTGGGGGCGCTGCTCGGCCTGCATCCGGACTGGCGGGCCGAGGCCATCGCCGTGGCCGCCCACGCCTCGGCCCTGGTGCGGCGGTGGTGGCGCTGCGAGGTGTCGGTGGCCCTGCCCCGCCTCAAGCCGGCGGCGGGCGGCTACCAGCCCCGCGACCCGGTGGACGACCGCTCCTTCGTGCAGCTGATGTGCGCCCTGCGCATCGCCCTGCCCGACGTGGGGGTGAGCCTGTCGACCCGGGAGCCGGCCGCCTTCCGGGACCGTCTGGTGCCGCTCGGGGTGACCACCATGTCGGCCGGGTCGCACACCGAGCCCGGCGGTTACGCCGAGGAGAGCGAGGCGGAGCCGCAGTTCGAGATCTCCGACACCCGCAGCCCGGCCGAGGTGGCCGCCGCCCTGCGGGCCGCCGGGTTCGACCCGGTGTGGAAGGACTGGCAGCGGGCCTAGACCAGCCGCCTAACATGCAGCTCATGACCGACCCGGCCACCGAAGAAGCCCAGTCCGAAGCGCCTGTCGGCGACGAGGATCTCGTCGAGGAGGAGCTGCTGGTGGAGGAGATCTCCATCGACGGGATGTGCGGCGTCTACTGAGTTGACGTCCGAGCCGTTCGACCCGGCCACGCGCTGGGAGCTCGACCCGAAGGTCGCGCTCCGGCCCGAGCCGTTCGGAGCCCTCGCCTACCACTACGGCACCCGGCGGCTGACGTTCCTGCGCTCCAAGCTGCTGGCCGACGTGGTCGCCGGGCTGGGCGGCTACGACTCGGCCGGCGCCGCCATCGAGGACCGGGTGCCCGCCCCGTCCCGGCCCGCCTACGAGCGGGCTCTCGCCAGCCTGGCCCGATCGGAGTTCATCCGTGCCTGTTGAGAAGCTGACCGACCAGCTCAAGGGGGGCCTGGACGCCCCCATCTGCCTGACCTGGGAGCTGACCTACGGATGCAACCTGGCGTGCATCCACTGCCTGTCCTCGTCGGGCCGGCGCGACCCCCGGGAGCTGTCGACGGCGGAGGCCCGGGCGGTCATCGACGAGCTGCACGACATGCAGGTGTTCTACGTCAACATCGGCGGCGGGGAGCCGACCATCCGGCCGGACTTCTACGAGCTGATCGACTACTCGGTGGAGCGGGGGGTGGGCGTGAAGTTCTCCACCAACGGCTCCACCATCACCGCAGCACGGGCGGCCCGCCTGGCCGGCTCCGACTACGTCGACGTGCAGATATCCATCGACGGCGCCGACGAGGCCACCAATGACGCGGTGCGGGGCCGGGGCAGCTACGCCGCCGCCCGCCGGGCCATGGACCACCTGGCCGCCGCCGGGTTCGGCCCGTTCAAGATCTCGGTGGTCATGACCCGCCAGAACATCCCCCAGCTGGACCGCTTCCAGGAACTGGCCGACGGCTACGGGGCCCAGCTGCGCCTCACCCGGCTGCGCCCGTCCGGGCGGGGCGCCGACACCTGGGCCCAGCTGCACCCCACCCAGGAGCAGCAGGTCCAGCTGTACCGGTGGCTGGTGGACCGGCCGGGGGTGCTGACCGGCGACTCGTTCTTCCACCTGTCCGCCCTCGGGGAGCCGCTGCCCGGGCTGAACCTGTGCGGGGCGGGCCGGGTGGTGTGCCTGATCGACCCGGTCGGCGACGTGTACGCCTGCCCGTTCGTGCTGCACCCGGAGTTCAAGGCGGGCAGCGTGCGCGACCCCGGCGGGTTCACGGTGCTGTGGCGGGAGTCGGAGCTGTTCACCGACCTGCGCCGGCCCACATCGGCCGGGGCGTGCGCCTCCTGCGGCTCCTACGACGCGTGTCAGGGCGGGTGCATGGCCGCCAAGTTCTTCACCGGACTGCCCCTCGACGGGCCCGACCCGGAGTGCGTGATGGGTCACGGCGAGGCCCTGCTGGCCGGGGTCCCGGCCGGGTCGGCCCCCGCCCCGGGGCCGGGCCACTCGGTGCCGGTGACCCTGTCGTCGCGGCGGCGCTGACCGACCGGCTGCGGTGGAGCTGTCCGGCCTGACCTGGCCCGAGGTGCAGGCCCGGGCGGCGTCCAGCGTGCTGGCCGTGCCGGTCGGTTCGACCGAGCAGCACGGACCGCACCTGCCGCTGTCCACCGACACCGGCATCGCCGTGGAGCTGTGCCGCCGCCTGGCCGCAGTCCGGGCCGACGTGCTGGTGGCGCCGGCGTTGTCCTACGGCTCCAGCGGGGAGCACGCCGGCTTCCCCGGCACGCTGTCGGTCGGCGGCGCCGCCCTGGAGACGTTGCTGGTGGAGCTGGGCCGCTCCGCCGACGCCTTCGCCGGGGTGGTGTTCGTGTCCGCCCACGGAGGCAACGCCCGGCCCGTGCAGGCGGCGGCCGCCCGCCTGACCGGCGAGTCCCGCCGGGTGCGGGCCTGGATGCTGCCCGCCGCCGGGGACCGGGCCGATGCCCACGCCGGCCACACCGAAACCTCGGTGCTGCTGGCCCTGGACCCGGCCGCCGTCCGCCTGGATGCCGCGGAGGCCGGGTGCACCGCCCCGCTGCGGGAGCTGATGCCGGTCCTGGTGTCCGCCGGGGTGGCCGCGGTGGCGCCCAACGGGGTGCTCGGCGACCCGTCCGGGGCGTCGCCCGCTGACGGGCGGCGCATCGTGGACGGGTGGGCGGCTGCCCTGGTGGCCGATCTGGACGGCTGGCCGTGACCCCGGTGGCGGTCATCACCGGGGCCGGCCGGGGCATCGGGGCGGCCACCGCCCGGCTGCTGGCCGCCGGCGGCTGGAACCTGGTGCTGGTCGACCGCTGCTCCGACGACCCCGGCCTCCCGTACCAGCTCGCGTCCAGGGAGGACCTGGACCGGGTGGTGGAGGACTGCGGGGGCCCGGCGCGGGCCGCCGCGGTGGCGGCCGACGTGCGCGACCAGGCGGCGCTCGATGCCGCCGTCGGGTTGGCGGTGGACCGCTTCGGGGGGCTGGACGCGGCGCTGGCCATCGCCGGCGGCATCGCCGGCGGGGCCGAGGCGTGGCGCACCGGCGACGAGCTGTGGGCCACCATGATGGCGGTCAACCTGGAAGGGGTGTGGCGGCTGGCCCGGGCCGCGGTGCCGGCCCTGCTGGCGCGGCCGGAGCCCCGCCAGGGGCGTTTCGTGGCGGTGGCGTCGGCAGGCGGGACGGTGGGCCTCTACCTGCTGGCCGCCTACAGCGCCGCCAAGCACGGCGTGGTCGGCCTGATCCGCAGCCTGGCCGCTGAGCTGGGGCCGCACGGGATCACCGCCAACGCGGTGGCCCCCGGCTCGACCGCCGGGGTCATGCTCGACGCCACCGCCTCGGTGTACGGCATGGCCGACCCCGGCGAGTTCGTCCAGCACCACATGCTGCCCCGCATCCTGCAGCCGTCGGAGCCGGCCGCCCTGCTGGCCTGGCTGTGCGGCCCGGACAGCAGCGGCATCACCGGGGCGGTGCTGCCGGTGGACGCCGGCATGACGGCCCGCTGAGTGCCCGCCGCTGCCGTCCCTCCCGGGTTCCGGCTGGTCCTGGACCCGGGGCTGCGCCGGCCCCGCCCGGAGGTGCTGGTGGGCGGGGCCCCCATCCGGGTGCTGCGCCTGACGGCCGCCGGTGCCTCGCTGGTCGACCGGTGGGCGGCGGGGGCCCCGGTCGGTCCCGGCCCGGGGGCCGGGCGGCTGGCGGCCCGCCTGGTCGACGCCGGCCTGGCCCACCCCCGCCCGGGCGCCGCCCCGCCGCTCCGGGCCACGGTGGTGATCCCGGTGCGGGACGACCCGGCCGGGCTGGCCGCCACGCTGGCCTCGCTGGCCGACACCGCCCCCGGCACCCCCGTGGTGGTGGTCGACGACGGGTCCCGGCCGCCGGTCCCGGCGTCGGGACCGGCCCGGGTGCTGCGCCGGTCGGAGGCGGGCGGGCCCGCTTCCGCCCGCAACCGGGGGTGGCGGGCGGATGGGACCGGCGAGGTGGTGGTGTTCGTGGACGCCGGGTGCGTGCTCGGTGAGGGATGGCCGGCCGGCCTGCTGGGCCACTTCGCCGACCCCGGCCTGGCGGCGGTGGCGCCCCGGGTGACCAGCCGGGCGCAGCCGGCCACACCGGCTGGGCTGGCCGCCTACGAGGAGGCCCATTCCCCTCTTGACATGGGTCCGGCCGAGGGCCCGGTACGGCCCGGGGCGGCCGTCCCCTACCTGCCGACGGCGGTGCTGGCCGTGCGCCGGGCCGCCCTGGACGACGTCGGCGGTTTCGACGAGCGGTTGCGTTTCGGCGAGGACGTCGACCTGGTGTGGCGGCTGGCCGGGGCCGGGTGGCGGGTCCGTTACGCCCCCGACGTGGCCGCCAGCCACCCGGGCCGGTCGACCTGGCGGGGGTGGCTGCGCCAGCGCTACGACTACGGCCGGTCGGCCGCCCCGCTGGCCGCCCGGCACGGCCGGGCCGCGGCGCCGCTCACGGTGTCGCCGTGGAGCGTCGCGGTGTGGGCGTCGGCCGCGGCCGGCCGGCCGGCCCCGGCCCTGGCCCTGGCCGCCGGCAGCGCCGCCGCCCTGGCCCGGCGGGCCGGGCCGGACCGGGCCACCGCCGCCGAGCTGGGGCGGCTGGCCCTGACCGGGCATGTCCGGGCCGGCCGGCCCATAGCCGGGGCCGTCAGGCGGGCCTGGCTGCCCGCCGCCGTACCGGCCCTGGTTCTGGCCTGGCGGTTCGGAGACAGGCGGGCCCGGACGGCGCTGGGCTCGACCCTGGCCGCCGCCACCCTGGGTGAGGGGATCGCCGACTGGTGGGTGTGCCGGCGTCCTGCCGGCCCGCTCCGTTGGAGCGCCTGGAGGCTGGCCGACGACCTGGCCTACCAGGCCGGGGTGTGGGCCGGGGTGTTGAAGGCCCGCTCGGCGCAGGCCCTGCTCCCCCGCTGGTGACGGCGGGACGGGCGGGAGGGCGGCGGCACGCCACCGGTCACCCTTTGACCGCCTTCTCCAGAGCCTCGAGCCCGGCGTCGAGGTGCACCAGCAGGCGCTGCAGGTGCGGGACGGTGCTCCGGCAGCCGGTGAGCCCGAACTCCAGGTTGCCGTTGTAGCTGGTCACGGTGATGTTCAGCGCCTGGCCCTCCACCGGGATGGACATCGGGTAGATACCCTCCAGCCGGGCCCCGTTCCAGTACAGCGGTTCGGTCGGCCCGGGAATGTTGGAGATGACCACGTTGAACGCCGGGCTGGCCAGGCGGCGCACCCCCGGCAGCATGGCCAGGACCATGGGCGACATGGCGATGGCGCTGGTGACGGTCACCTGGGTGGGGGTCATGGACCGCAGCCCCTCCTTGCCGTCTTCCATCGACCGGTGCACGGCGGCCAGGCGGGCGGCCGGGTCGTCCAGGTCGGTGGCCAGGTTGCACAGCAGCGCTCCCACCGCGTTGCCGCCCACGTCGGATCCGGCCTGGCGCAGCGACACCGGCGTCATGGCCACCAGCGGGTCGTCGGGCAGGGATTCGAGCTCCAGCAGGTACTGGCGCAAGGCGTGACCGCACATGGCCAGGACCACGTCGTTGACGGTGGTGCCGCTGGGGCCGGTGAGGGCCCTGATCCGCTCCAGCGGCCACGCCTGGGCGGCGAAGCGGCGGGCCCCGGTGATCGGCTGGTTCAGGATGGTCCGGGGGGCCAGCGACGGCAGATGGGCGTTCGACTCGACCAGCGCCCTGACCGCGGCCCGCCCGGCGATGGGACCCAGCCCGGCGATCTCCAGCGTGGTGCGCACGGCCGACACCGGCAGGTCGAGCAGCCCGGCCAGGCCGTTGGGCGACGGGTGGGGGCGCCGCCCCGGCTGGGTGGACCACGGCATGGGCATGTCGCGGACGTCGGGGTCCGGGCTGAGCGTCTGGGCCAGCAGCCGCAGGGCCGACACCCCGTCCATGAGCGAGTGGTGGATCTTGGAGTAGACGGCGAACCGGTTGCCTTCCAGACCTTCGATCAGGTGGGCTTCCCACAGCGGCCGGTGCCGGTCCAGGAGCGTTCCGTGCAGCCGGGACGCCAGGGCCAGCAGCTCCCGGACCCGGCCCGGGCGGGGCAGGGCGGAGTGGCGGATGTGGTGCTCGAGGTCGATGTCGGGGTCCTCCTGCCAGCTCCACGCCCCCAGGCTGGTGGCGGGCCGGTAGGGGCGGCGCCGGAACAGGGGGGCCACGTCGTCGGTGTGGATCACCTGGGAGTACAGCTCGGGCAGGAAGTCCGGGCCGGCGTCGGGCGGGTAGTGGAACAGCTGCAACCCGCCCACGTGCATCGGCTGCTCCCGGCGCTCGGCCAGCAGGAACATCGAATCGTTGAGCGGCATGGGGGCCAAGGCCGGTCTCCCGTCTCGAGGGGCAGTCGTGTCGAACTACAGAGTTCGCCGGCCGGTGCGGCCGCTCCTACCTGTTGTTCCCGCTGCTGCCCGCTTCGGATCGGCCCAGCTCCACCAGGCGGGCGGCCAGGCCGGTGTAGGTGGCCGGGGTCAGCTGCTCCAGGCGGGTCCTGGCCTCGGCCGGCAGGTCCAGCCCGTTGAGGAACTCCTTGATGTCGGAGGCGGTGACGGCGTGACCGCGGGTGAGCTCCTTGAGCCGCTCGTACGGCTCGGGCAGCCCGTAGCGCCGCATCACCGTCTGGATGGGCTCGGCCAGGACCTCCCACTGCCCGTCCAGCTCGGCGGCCATGACCTCCGGGGCGGGGCTGACCTTGGCCATACCCCGGCGGGCGGCGGCGATGGCCACCCCGGAGTGGCCCACGGCGACGCCCATGTTCCGGATGGCGGACGAGTCCGACAGGTCCCGCTGCATGCGCGACACCATCAGCTTGGATGCCAGGTGGTCGAGCAGGGCCGAGGAGATGCCCACGTTGGCCTCGGCGTTCTCGAAGTCGATGGGGTTGACCTTGTGCGGCATGGTCGACGACCCCACCTCGCCGGGGACCGGCCGCTGCCGCAGGTACGAGCGGCTGATGTACTCCCACATGTCCCGGCAGAAGTCCAGCAGGACGGAGTTGAACCGGACCATCCCGTGGAAGACCTCGGCCAGCGCGTCGTGGGATTCGATCTGGGTGGTGAGCGGGTTCCACCGCAGCCCGAAGCTCTCCACGAACCGGCGGGACAGGGCGGGCCAGTCCACGTCGGGGTAGGCGGCGGTGTGGGCTCCGTAGGTGCCGACCGCCCCGTTGAACTTGGCCAGCAGCCGGTCCGCTCCGGTGGCCCGGATCTGGTCCAGCTGGCGCTGCCAGCGGGCGGCGAACACGGCCAGCTCCTTGCCCAGGGTGGTGGGCGACGCCGGCTGGCCGTGGGTGTGGCTGGGCATGGGCAGGGCGGCGTGGGCGCCGGCCAGGGCCCACACCTCCTCGGTGAGAGCGGTGGCCTGGGGCAGCCAGGCCGACTCCAGCCCCTCCTTGAGCATGAGGGCGTGGGCCAGGTTGTTGATGTCCTCCGACGTGCACGCCAGGTGGACGAACTCGGCGTGGGCGGCGCTGACGCCGTGGGCGGTCAGCTTCTCCTTGAGGAGGTACTCCACCGCCTTGACGTCGTGGTTGATGCGCCGCTCGATGCCTTTGATGCGGGCCACGTCGCCGGGACCGAACCGGTCGGCCCAGCCCCGCATGGCGGCCGCCGTTGCCGTGCCCACCGGGGGCAGCTCGGCGATGGCCGGCTCGGCGCTGAGGGCGAGGAACCACTCCACCTCCACCCTGAACCGCTGGCGGAACAGGGCCTGCTCGGAGAAGGCCCGGGCGTACGGCTCGGCCGCTCCGGCGTACCGTCCGTCCAGGGGGGACAGGGCGGCGGTACGGGGATCGGGCACCCCGCCGTCGGCCGGGTCACGGTCGGTGCCACCGGCGGTGTCGCCGGCGGTCGGGCTGTCAGGCGCTGCCACGGGAGCAGACTAACGGCCGTCGGGGATGGCCGGCCGGCGGCTGCGGTTGGCCGGCCGGCGGGGGCCGGGGGTCGTGGTTCCCCCGGCGGGTGGGTTGCGTCCGGCGGGGGGCCGAACTGGACCCGGGCGGCCTGCTGGGCAAGCATGGCCGGGTGGTGGGCCGTCCAGGAAAATTCTTCGACCAGGACGACGAGGACGACCAGGTCGCGCCCGGGGAGCCACCGAAGCCCATCCGTTGGGGCGGCTTCTACGACCAGGACGCGTCGATCGAGATGCCCCGCCTGGACACCCAGACTTTGGCCCGCATCGAGCGGGAGACGGCCCAGCGCCGGGCCCGGGGGGCGGCCTCGGAGGGGGCGGCGGACGCCGGGGAGCCCGGGCGGGAGGCCGGGGCGGACGGCCCGGCCGGGCCGGTCCAGGCCATCCGCCTCCCGACCCCCCAGTCGGCCAGGCGGGCGCCCGGTAGCGGCACCCCGGGGCGGGCGAGCTGGACGGCGGCCCCGCCGCCCCCGCCCGCCCGCAACGCCCCCGAGAGGGACCCGTCCGGCTCCGCCGATCGCCCCGCCCCGGCAGCCCGCCACGCCCCTCCGGCCCAGCCCGCTCCCATCCCCCCACCGGACTCCCCCGCAGCCCGCCAGGCCCGGCCGGCCCAGCCCGCTCCCATCCCCCCACCGGACTCCCCCGCAGCCCGCCAGGCCCGGCCGGGCCGGCCGGCTCCCCTCCCGCCGCCGGCGATCGGGACCTCCGGGCCGGCCAGTCCCCCGCCGGCCGTGCGGACATCCGCTGCCCCGAGCCGCCCGCCGGCGGTACCGGTATCCGGTGCCCCCACCCGCCCGCCGGCGGTACGTGCGTCCGGCACCGCCGGCCCGGCGCCGGCCCGAACCGCCGGGACAGCCGCCCGGCGCCGGCCCTCCGACTCCCCCCCGCCGCCGGCCCCCGCCCCGAGACGCCCGCCGGCCGGGGGGCAGTCCATGGGCCGCGCCACCGCGGTGCTGGCGTTCGGGACGTTCGCCTCCCGGGTGACCGGCTTCGTCCGGGTCCTGGCCATCGGCTACGTCCTCGGCGTCGGGTCCCTGTCGGACGCCTTCAACTACGCCAACGGGGTCCCCAACATCATCTACGACCTCCTGGTCGGGGGCATCCTGTCCGCCACGCTCATCCCGGTGTTCGTCGAGCACATGGGGGAACCGGACAGCAGGAGAGGTTCCCGGGCGGTGTCGGCCGTGCTGACCGCCATAGCCGCCGTGCTGGTGGTGGTGAGCGGGTTCCTGTGGTTGATCGCCCCGTGGCTGATCCGCTTCTACCTGATCCTCAACCAGCACTCGGCCGGCGCCGCCGAGCGGTCGCTGGCCACCAGCCTGCTCCGCTACTTCGCCCCGCAGGTGTTCTTCCTCGGGACCATCGTGGCCACCACGGCGCTGCTGAACGCCCGCCGTCGCTTCACCGTGGCCGCCGTGTCACCGGTGATCAACAACGTCATCGCCATAGCCGCCCTCCTGGTCACCAAGTTCGTCGCCGAGAACATCCTGGCCGCCCCGCACGCCACCGCCGACCAGACGCTCGTGGCCTTCTCCCGCGACAGCCGGGCCGTGCTCATCCTGGGCGCCGGCACCACCCTCGGCTACGCGGTGCAGCTGCTCGTGCAGATACCTCCCACCCTCAGGCTGGGCCTGAGGCTCAGGCCGGTGTGGGACTTCCGCCACCCGGCCGTGCGCCGGGTGGCCAGCCTGTCCACCTGGCTGGTCGGTGTGGTGATCGCCAACCAGATCTCGCTGGCCCTGGTGATGGTCCTGGCCGGCCGCACGACCGGCGGCCTGACCGCCTACCAGTTCGCCTACCAGTTCTTCCAGCTCCCCTACGCCCTGGTGGCGGTGTCGGTGGCGTCGGCCATCATGCCCGACCTGTCGGAGAGATGGGCCAACCGCCAGCGGGTGGCCTTCGAGCGCCAGTTCGTGACCGGGCTGCGGGTCACCCTGGCGGTGCTGATCCCCCTGTCCCTGGTCTACCTGGCCGTGGCCCAGCCGTTCATCCAGCTGGCCATCCAGCACGGCCGGGTCACCCACTCGGGCGCCGATCTGGTCACCTCCAGCCTGGTGCTGTTCGCGGTGGGCCTGCCCGGGTTCAGCGCCTTCTTCCTGCTGATGCGGGCCTACCAGGCCATGCAGGACGCCCGCACCATGTTCTGGATCTACGTGGTGGAGAACGGCCTGACCCTGATCAGCGCCCCCGTCCTGTCCGCCCTCCTCGGCGTGCCGGGCCTGGCCCTGGCCTGGGTCGGCCCGTACACGATCGCCTCGGTGTACGCGGTGATCCGCCTGCGGGACGAGGTCGGCCCGCTGGGCGGCTGGCTGACGGTCCGGGCCCTCATGCGGATCGTCTTCGCCAGCGTGGTGACCCTGGCCGTGGTGGTGGCCATCGGCATCCCGCTGTCGGGCTACCACGGCGACGCCGTCCTCGTCGGGCGGCTGCTGGTCCAGGTCCTGGCCGGGGTGGCCGTCTACGTGTGGATGGCCCGGGTCCTGCACATACGGGAGCTGCAGCCGGTGCTGGCCATGGCCGGCCGCCTCACCGGGAGGCGCTGACCCCCTCGCCGTCCCGGCCCCGCTGGGCGGCGGCGGCCTCCACCGCCAGCCGGTCGACCATCGCGTTCATCGGGTCGCTGCCGTGCCCCTTGACCCACCTGAACCGGATCCGGCCGGGGGCGGACCGGTAGGCCTCTATGAGCGGCTCCCACAGGTCCCGGTTGGCCACCGGCTTCTTCTGGCTGTTGGTCCAGCCCCGGGCCAGCCATCCCTCCCACCACCGGTCCCGAAAACAGTTCACCACGTAGGTCGAATCGCTCACCACCTCGAGCGGACCGCCCAGGGTGGTCACCGCCTCCAGCGCCGCCATGATCTCCATCCGCTGGTTGGTGGTGTGGGGCGCGGCGCCGCTGCGGAACCGGCCCCGCGGCACGGCCCAGGCCCAGCCGCCCGGTCCCGGGTTCCCTGAACAGGCCCCGTCGGTGTACACGATGGTCGGCGTTTCACTCACGTATCCCAGCATGCCCGCCCGGCCGACACGGGCGCGGGACCCTCGCGTCGCGCGAGCGCGGCCGGCGGCGCGACGATGTAGGTGTGATTTTCGACGGTTTCTCTCACCAGTTGCCTGATATCGATCCTGAGGAGACGTCGGAATGGGTCGATTCGTTCGATGCCATTGTCGACGCCAGGGGTAAGACGAGGGCTCGTTTTCTGTTGATGAAGTTGCTGGAGCGGGCCCGGGCCAACCAGGTGGGGTTCCCGGCGACGGTGTCCACTCCGTATGTGAACACCATCCCGCCGGATTCGGAGCCGTGGTTCCCCGGGGATGAGTACATCGAGCGGCGGATCCGGGCCTACATCCGCTGGAACGCCGCGATCATGGTGGTGCGGGCCAATCATCAGGCGGAGGGGATCGGCGGGCATCTGGCCACTTTCGCCTCGTCGGCGTCGCTGTACGAGGTGGGGTTCAACCATTTCTTCCGGGGCAAGGGCGACGGCCAGGCCGGGGACCAGGTGTACTTCCAGGGCCACGCGGCGCCGGGTATCTATGCCCGGGCGTACCTGGAGGGGCGCCTCAGCGAGGAGCAGCTGTCGTTCTTCCGGATGGAGCTGCAGGGCCAGAAGGCCGGGGTGGGCGGCCTGTCGTCGTACCCGCATCCCCGGTTGATGCCGGAGTTCTGGGAGTACCCGACGGTGTCCATGGGCCTGGGCCCGCTCAACGCCATCTACCAGGCCCATTTCAACCGGTACCTGCACAACCGGCGGATCCAGGACACGTCCAACAGCCGGGTGTGGTGTTTCCTGGGCGACGGCGAGTGCGACGAACCCGAGACGCTGGGGGCCCTGTCGCTGGCCGGCCGGGAGCAGTTGGACAACCTGATTTTCGTGGTCAACGCCAACCTGCAGCGCCTGGACGGCCCGGTACGGGGCAACGGGAAGATCATCCAGGAGCTGGAGGCCACCTTCCGGGGGGCGGGCTGGAACGTGATCAAGGTGATCTGGGGTTCGAAGTGGGACGAGCTTCTGGCCCGCGACGTGGACGGGGTGCTGCTCAACAAGATGAACACCACCGTCGACGGGGAGTTCCAGAAGTTCGCCACCGAGGACGGGGCGTACATCCGGGAGCATTTCTTCGGTCCCGACCCCCGCCTGCGGGCCCTGGTGGAGCATCTCTCCGACGACGAGCTGCGCAACCTGCCCCGGGGCGGTCACGACTACCGCAAGATGTACGCGGCGTACAAGGCGGCCACCGAGACCACCGGCCAGCCGACGGTGATCCTGGCCAAGACCATCAAGGGCTGGACCCTCGGCCCCGAGATCGAGGCCCGTAACTCCACCCATCAGATCAAGAAGATGAACGCGGCGCAGCTGAAGCTGCTGCGTGACCGGCTGTACCTCAACGACGAGATCCCCGACGAGGCGCTCGAGCAGGGCGAGCCGCCGTTCTTCCGGCCGGCGCCGGACTCGGTGGAGTACAAGTACATGATGGAGCGCCGCCAGGCCCTGGCCGGGTCGCTGCCGGCCCGGGTGGTGCGGGCCAAGCCCCTGCCGGCCCCGGCGGAGAAGACCCTGGCCGAGTTCGACGCCGGATCGGGCAAGCGGGCGGTGTCGACCACCATGGCGTTCGCGGTGATGCTGCGCAACATGCTCCGGGACAAAGGGATCGGCTCGCGGGTGGTGCCGATCATCCCCGACGAGGCCCGCACCTTCGGCATGGACGCCCTGTTCAAAGAGGTGAAGATCTACGCCCCCCAGGGCCAGCTGTACGAGCCGGTGGATTCCAAGCTGATGCTGTCCTACACCGAGGGCCGCGACGGTCAGATCCTGGAGGAGGGCATCTCCGAAGCCGGCGGCATGGCCGACTTCACCGCGGCCGGGACGTCGTATGCGACGTGGGGCCAGCCGATGATCCCCTTTTTCATCTACTACTCCATGTTCGGCTTCCAGCGCATCGGGGACCTGGCCTGGGCGTTCGGCGACATGCGCGGCCGGGGGTTCATGCTGGGCGGCACCGCCGGGCGCACCACGCTTCTCGGCGAGGGACTCCAGCACGGCGACGGCCACTCCCTGGTGCTGGCCTCCACCTACCCCAACCTGCAGGCCTATGACCCGGCGTTCGCCTATGAGGTGGCCGCCATCATCGCCGAGGGCATCCGGCGCATGTACGGCCCCGAACCCGAGGACGTCTTCTACTACCTGACCCTCTACAACGAGAACTACCAGATGCCGGCCAAGCCCGACGGCGTCGACGAGGGCATCCTGCGGGGCCTGTACCGCTTCGCTCCCGCCCCCGACGGACCGTCGCGCAAGGCCACCATCCTGTTCTCCGGGACCGCCTCCCAGGCCGCCCTCGAAGCGCAGCAGATCCTGGCCGAACGCCACGACGTGGCCGCCGAGCTGTGGTCCGCCACCAGCTACAAGGCCCTGCGCGAGGACGCCCTCACCGTGGAACGCTGGAACCGGCTGCACCCCAGCCTGCAGGCCCGCACCCCCTACGTGACCGAGGTCCTGCAGGCCGCGGCCGGGCCGATCGTGGCCGTCACCGACTTCATGAAAGCCGTTCCCGACCAGATCGGCCGCTGGGTACCCGGCCACTTCACCCCCCTCGGCACCGACGGCTACGGCCGCTCCGACACCCGCGAGGCGCTGCGCCACCACTTCGAGACCGACGCCGCCCACATCATCGTGGCCGTGCTCGACGGCCTGTTCGCCAACGGCGAAGCCAAAGCCCAGGAAGTCGACGCCGCCATCACCACCTACGAGATCGACCCCGACAACCCCGACCCCCGGGTGGCGTAGCTACCCTCCATCCATGCCCACCGCCAAGCTGGCCCTGTCCGGCAACCCCGCCGCCGACGAGCTCCTGTCCACCGACCCGCTGGCCCTGCTGATCGGGATGGTCCTCGACCAGCAGATCCCGCTGGAGCGGGCCTTCAGTTCCCCGCTGGACCTCAAGGACCGGCTGGGCGGCCGCCTCGACGCCGAGGAGATCGCCGCCATGGACCCCGACCGCCTGGCCGGGGTGTTCGGGGAGCGACCGGCGCTGCACCGTTTTCCGGCAGCCAACGCCAAGCGGGTGCAGGAACTGTGCCGGATAGTGGTGGACGAATACGCCGGGCAGGCCGCCGCCATCTGGGACGGGGCGGCCGACGGGGCCGACCTCTACAAGCGGGTCAAGGCCCTGCCCGGCTTCGGGGAACAGAAGGCCCGCATCTTCATCGGGCTGCTCGGCAAGCAGCTGGGCGTCCGGCCCCCCGGGTGGGAGGAAGCGGCCGGCAGGTTCGGCCAAGCCGGGACCTACATGTCGGTCGCCGACATCGTCGACGGGGGGTCCCTCGGGCGGGTGCGCGCCTACAAACAGCAGCTCAAGGCGGCGGCCAGGGCCCAAGCTGCGGCCCCCTGACCGCCCGGGGGCGCCCCGGCGGCCTTCCCCCCGGCCCGTCAGGCCATCCGGTCCATCCAGCCGATGATGATGGCGATGGCCCGGGGGTCGTGGCGGAGACGGTGGCCACCCCCGACCAGGATGCGCAGTTGGACCTGCCCGTCGGCGGCGTCGGCGAGGGCGCGGGCGTCGACCACGGGGACGACCTCGTCGCTCGCCCCGTGGATGAGCAGCACGGGGCGGGGCGGGATCTTGCCGATCAGGCTGAGGGGCCGGATCTCGACCAGCTCCCTGGCCCAGGCGTCCAGGTCCGGCGGGAAGGCGCGGTCCTTGATGATGCCGAGCTGGCGGGCCTGGGTGACGAACCGGCGGGCATCGCTGGCGCGCTCGGCGAAGTCGGCGGGGGTCGCCACTGCCACCACCCCGCGCACCCGGGGGTCCTCGCCGGCGGCGCACAGGGCCAGCGCCCCGCCGG
>DASSZD010000159.1:0-2146 GCA_035702985.1 Acidimicrobiales bacterium | reverse complement strand
AGGGTGGCGATGCGCCGGCCAGGCTGCACCGCGTCCCGGGCCGGGCGGAGCCGGTCACCCAGGCGGGCGGCGGTGGCCTCCAGGTCGGCCACGGTGAAGGCCAGCCCGTAGAACCCGGCCGGCCCGGGCCGCGCCGCGTCGGGCTCCCCGACCACCTCCACCACCGTGTTCTCCAGCTTGAAGAACGCCTGCACCAGCGGCCGGCCGGGGGCACCGGCCGGGCGGGTGCGCCGCAACGGCATGCCGGCCGCCTCGAAGGCCGACACGGTCCGGGCCAGGTTCGGGGTGGTCACCACCACGTGGTCGAGGGCGATCACCCCGTTGGCATGATCGGACAGGGCCGGGGCGGCGGCGGTCCCCGGAGGGCAGCCGGGTAGCTCCGCCAGTCGGCCGGCGCCCTCGATCCCCCACCCGGTGACGCCCCGCCCCGGGACGCCCAGCTGTATCCAGGTTCCGCCCACCCGGCTGCCGCCGCCGGCCACCGCGAAGCCGAGGTCGGCCCACAGCTCCGGCCGGTCGGCCACCGCCAGGCAGGTCAGGACGCTCACGCCGGCCACGCTACTGAGCCCCCGGCCGGGACCCGGGTGTTCTTGCATGCAAGCTTGTGTGCATACGGTAACCTCGTCGCATGCCTGCTGCCCAGCCCTCCGCCCAGCGGGTGTACGCCGTGACCAAGGAGCAGATCCTCTCGGGCGAGCTGGCCGGGGGCAGCCTGTTGAGCGAGGGCGAGGTCGCCCGCCGGCTCAAGGTCAGCCGCACCCCGGCCCGGGAGGCGTTCGTGCGCCTGCAGGCCGAGGGCCTGCTCGCCCTGCTCCCCCGCCGGGGGGCGGTGGTGACGCCCCTGACCCCGGCCGACATGGTGGATCTCCTGGAGGTCCGCCAGGCCCTCGAGGTGGCGGCGGTACGGCGCCTGGCCCGCCGGGAGGACCGCTCCCAGCTGCTGGTGGCGGCGCGGGCCGAGCTCGACGACCAGGCCGCCCACGCCGTCACCCTGGACCTGCCGGCCTTCGCCGAGTCCGACCAGCGGTTCCACCGGGCCATCGTGGACGCCGCCGGCAACGCCCTGTCGTCGCGTTTCTACGCCACCCTGGGGGATCGCCAGCGCCAGATGACCGTGGGGGCGGTTGGCGCCGACCCGCGCCGCCTGTTCGAACTGCTGGGCGACCACCGGGGTCTGCTGGGCGCCGCCGAGGAGGGCGACACCGACGGCTTCGCAGGAGCGCTGCGCCGCCACTTCGAGTCGACGCACCTCGTGCTGCTCGGCGGATGACGGCCGCGCGGACGGCCCCGCCGTGGGCGGTGGCCGGGGCGGCCATGTTCTCGTGCGCCTGGGGCGGCAACCAGTTCACCCCGCTGCTCACCATGTACCGCCAGCTCAACGGCTACTCCGCCGTCGTCGTCGACGCCCTGCTCGGCGCCTACGTCCTCGGGCTGGCCCCGGCCCTGCTGGCCGGCGGCCCCCTCTCCGACCGGAGGGGGCGGCGGCCGGTCATGCTGGTCGGACTGTTGTCCTCCGGCCTGGGCAGCACGGCGCTGGCCGTGGGCACCCTCCCGTTCCTGACCGCCGGGCGGCTGTTGTCGGGGATCGCCGTGGGGTTGGGCATGGCCGTGGGCACCAGCTGGGTGACCGAGCTGACGGTGGCGGGCGGCCGCAGCCCGGCCACCGGCGCCCGCCGGGCATCGCTGTGCCTGACCGCCGGGTTCGGGGTGGGAGCCGGTGTGGCCGGGGTCCTGGCCCAGTGGGGTCCCCAGCCCGAGACGGTTCCGTACCTGGTTCACCTGGCCGTCCTGGTCGTGGTGCTGGCCGCGGTCGCCCGCCGGGGCGAGGAGACCCGGCCCGCCGGCGCGGCATCGGCCGGGCCGGGCGCCGGCCTTCGCCTGGCGTCGCTACGCCACCCCCGGTTCCGCCGGCTGGTGCTGCCCATGGCCCCGTGGGTGTTCGGGGCGGCGGGCGTGGCCTACGCCGTTCTGCCCCAGGCCATGGCCGGCCGGGTCGGTCACTGGGCGCTCATCTACGCCACCGCTCTGACGGTGGTCACCCTCGGCGCCGGCGTCCTGATCCAGCCGGTGGCCCGCCGGCTCGATCACGCCCACCGGCCCCGGGCCATCCTGGTGGCCATGGTGGTGGTCACCACCGGTGTCGGGG
>DASSZD010000081.1:0-52402 GCA_035702985.1 Acidimicrobiales bacterium | reverse complement strand
TCGGCGCACCGGCCGGTCAGGGCGAAGTGGCCGTCCAGGCGGAAACCCACCGTCCTCAGCAGCTGGGAGCTCAGGCGCTCGACCAGCGTCGGGTCGGCGTCCATGCTCTTGCCGCAGGAGGTGCACACCAGGTACCAGCGGGGCTGGTCGATCAGCCGCCACACGGCCGGGCCGTGCCCCATGTGGGCGTGGGAGATCACGCCCAGCTCCTCGAACCGCTCCAGGCAACGGTAGATGGTGCTGGAGGTGAAGGTCGGATGCTGTTCCCGGATGTGGTCGGCCAGATCCTCGGCGGTCACCCCCGGTTCCCCGGCATCGACCAGCGCCTCGAGCACTATGCGCCGGGTGGTGGTGGACCGGCCACCCTCTCTACGGACCGCTTCCAGGGCCAGCTCGATGACCTGCGAACCGGTTCGTGGAGCCGGGGGCGGCCGATCGACGGGGTCCACCGATCAGCCCTCCGGCTCGAGGGCCAGCGCCACCGCCGAGTCCTCTTCGCCGGCCGGGGCGATGGCCTCCCGGGCCACCGCCGTCGCCTCGCGGGCGGCGGTGGCCCGCATGGCGGCCCGGTCCCAGCGATCCTCGACGTGGCCCCACTTCCAGACCGACACTGCCGCCAGCCATACGAACACGAAGGCGGCGGCGATGATGAACCCGGCCCGGTTGATGTTGAAGTTGGCCGCCCAGGCCCAGAACGGGCCGCCCAGGTGGGTCTGGGTGGCGATCAGTCCCAGGATCTCCACCGTGCCGATGAAGAACGCCACCAGCACCGACAGCCCGGTGATGACGATGTTGTAGTACACCTTGCGCACCGGCCGGGAGAACGCCCACCCGTAGGCGAAGTTCATGAACGAGCCGTCGATGGTGTCCAGCAGGGTCATGCCGGCGGTGAACAGGATGGGCAGGCACAGGATGGAGTACCACGGCAGATGGGAGGTGGCGGCGCCGGCGGTGGCCGCCAGCAGGGCGATCTCGGTGGCGGTGTCGAACCCCAGCCCGAACAGGATGCCCAGCGGGTACATCTGCCACGGCGAGTGGATGGAGTTCATCAGCCGACCGAAGAACCTGAACATCAGACCCCGGGAGTTGAGCTGGGCCTCCAGCTCGTCGTCGTCATAGATGCCTTTGCGCATGGCCAGGAACACCTTGACCACCCCGACCAGCACGATGACGTTGAGCAGGGCGATCAGGTAGAGGAAAGTGCCCGACACCGCGGTGCCGAAGATCCCGCCGCCCTGTTCGAGCACCGAGGTGGGATTTTTCACCGCGTGGAAGACCGTGCGAGCGGCGATGGTGATCCCGATGCCCAGCCCCACCACCACGGTGGAGTGGCCCAGGGAGAAGAAGAAGCCGACGCTCAGCGGGCGCTTCCCCTCGGACATGAACTTCCGGGTGGTGTTGTCGATCGCCGCGATGTGGTCGGCGTCGAAGGCGTGGCGCATGCCCAGGGTGTAGGCCGTCACCGCCACCCCCAAGCCCAGGGCCCGGTAGTGGGCCGGCAGGATCACCAGGGCGAAGACCCCCCAGCCGGCGGCATGGAAGGCGGCGATCAGGGCGGTCATGGCCCCGAGACGTCTCATCTCGCCGGGGGACAGCCCCGCTCTGAGCGACTTGAGACGCGAAGAGGGGGCGGCGTTGGGGGCGGTCGACGTCACAGGCGGCCTCCTTCGGCGCTCGAACAGCAGCGTACCGACAATTGCGGCCTACTCGCAATAGCGATCTGCTCCGCCGGCGTCCCCGGTGTTGTGCCCACCCGGGACGGCCCGGACCGTCTGGAACCCCCGGGACCCACCCGTCCTCCGGTCTATCTACGGGACGCGACGCCGATCGGTTTGCATCCGGGGGTGAAATCCTCCGGGGCCGGCAGGCAGGAGGCTAGAACAGCGGCCGCTTGGCCGGTACCCCGTTCCGGCGGGGATAGGCGGCCGGGCACAACCTCTCCTGGACCAGCACCGCCACCGCCGACGGCTCGGTCACCGTGGTGGCCGGGCCCAGCCCGAGCCGGGCCAGGCCCGAAGGGTCCCAGCGTTGGCCGGTGGAGCCGGGGGGTTCGGCCACGACCAGCCGGCCGCCTGGGCGCAGGAAGGGGGCGGCGCACTCGGCGGTGGTGGCCGGCGGCCCGAAGCTACGGGCCGCGACCAGGTCGAACGACGCCCGGATGTCGCTGCGGGCGGCGTCTTCGGCCCGCTCGGCCCGGACCGACACCCGGCCGGCCAGGCCCAGCTCGGCCACCGCCTCCGCCAGGAACCCGGTCCGTCGGGTGCTTCCGTCCAGCAGCAACCAGTGGGTGGTGGGGTATACGAGGGCCAGGGGCAGCCCCGGGAGGCCCCCGCCCGAGCCGAGATCCAGCGCCCGTTCCGGCCGGCCCGGCACCGCCGCGGCCATGTGGAGCGCTCGCTGCACGTGCGGCTCCAGGTCGCCGTTGCCGATGAAGCCCAGCTCCTGGGCTCGCCCCAGCACCCGGAGCAGGGCGGTGAGCAGCTCGGGTGCCAGCCCGGGCAGGGGCGCGCCGTCAGGATCGGATGCCGCTACGGCGGCAACGGTGGCCCCGGACCGGGGTCCGGCGGCCCCCGGAGTCCCCGTCAGTCGGGCAGGACGACGACCCGCCGGCGCGGTTCCTCGCCCTCGGAGATGGTGTGGACCCCGTCGATACCGGCGATGGCGTCGTGCACGACCTTGCGGTCCACCGCCGACATGGGCTCTAGCACGGTGCGGGCCCCGCTCTGCTTCACCCGGTCGGCGACCTGGGAGGCGAAGCGGACCAGTGCCTCGCTGCGCTTCTGGCGGTACCCGCCGACATCTACGTTGATGTGGCCGTTGTTGGCTCCGGTCTCGTTGAAGACCACCGTACGGGTGAGGTTCTGGATGGCCGACAGAGTGGCCCCCTTGGGACCGATCAGGATCCCCAGATCCGGGCCCGACAGCTGCAGCTCCACGGTGTCCTCGTCCGGGCGGGCCACGTTGACGGCGGCCTGCACGCCGAGTTCGGCGGTCAGCTTGGTCAGGAAATCGGAGGCCACCTCGGCCTGTTGCTCCAGCGCCACTTCCACCTGGGGTCCTTTCACCTCGTCGTGGTCATCATCGTCTCCCGCCTCCGCCAGGTCGGCCAGCCGAGCTTCCGACGGGCCGCCTTCTCCGGGCCGCTTGCCGCCCCGGCGCCGGTTGCGCCGGCGCCGGGGACCGCTGCCGCCGTCGCCACCGCTACCGGAGGAACCGGGCGCGGCGGCTGAGCCGGATCCGGCCGGAACGGCGGCCGCGCCCGCCGCCTCGTCGGCCGGGCCGTCACCCGGACCAGCGCCGTCACCCGGACCGGAGCCGTCGGCCGCAGCTGCGGCCTGGCCCGGACCGGCGGCCGACGGCGCCTGAGCACGACCGGCCGGGGGAGCGGTTTCAGTGGTCACGGCGCCCGATTCGGCCGTGTCGGCCTCCCCGGTCGTCGACGCCGCCCGCCGGCGCCGGTCCCGGCGGTCCCGGCGGTCCTCCTTGGCCCGGGGGGCGGTGGGCCGGACCCGGGCCCGGACCCGGGCCTCGCTGCGCAACCGACCGAACAGCCCGGTCTGCGCCTCGGCCAGGACCTCGAACTCGGCGTCCGCCTCGTCCACGCCCAGTTCGTCCAGGGCCGCATCCTTGGCCTCCTGGACGGAGCGTCCCGTCGTTTCCACCCATTCCATCTGTCAGCGACCCCGCTTCTTACGATTCGAGCGGCCGCTGGGACGATTCTTCGCTCCGGGCTGGGGGCCGCCACCCCGTTGCGCCGAAGCGGGTCGTCCGGTCCCGGCCGATCCGTTGCCATTACGTCCACCAGCCCCTCCACCCCCGGACCCGCCGCCGGGGCCACCTGCTCCCCCTGCGCCGCCGGAACCACCTGCGCCGGAACCACCTGCGCCACCCGGCCGGTTGCCGGGCCCCAGGGCCTTGGCCCCTTCACCCGCTCCGGCGCCGCCCTTGGCCCCGGTGCCCCGAGCGGCGGCCTTGGCTTCCTGCTGGGCCTTCTGCTGCTCGGCAGCCGCGCTCAGCAGGTCACGAAAACGGCTCCGCCCGCCGCCCGACGCGCCCGTCCCGCCCCCCGGCTTGGCCGCTCCACCGGGCGTCCTGCCCCCCCGGGGCGGGGTGTAGCCGGGCCGGTTGGAGCGGTCCTTCTGGCGCTCGTCGATGTCCCGGGTGATCTCCTCCACCTCGATGACCTCCTTGGCCACCAGAGCCTTGACCTTGGGGTCGTAGCGGTACATGGCCCACTGCTGCCCGATCCGGCACAGGTTGGAGATGATGTAGTACAGGATCACGCCGGCCGGGAACCGGATACAGAACACCACGAACAGCAGCGGCAGGTACTTCATCAGCCGCATCTGCGGGTTGTTCTGGGCCTGGGGGTTGCGGCTCATCATCTGGGCCGACTGCAGGTAGGAGGTGCCGGCCATGATCAGCAGGATGATCCAGTAGGGCAGGGCCGCAGCGAACCCGCTGTGGGGGCTGAACGGGTTCTTGGCCAGGTCCATGGCGAAGGCGTTGAGCTGGCCGTGGCCGGCCACGATGTCCTTGTACATCTGGGTGGACGAGGACAGGTACTGCGGAGCCGGGACCTTGTCGATGGTGCGGCTCAGCCCGTTGATCACCTCGAACAGGGCGAAGAAGATGGGCAGCGGCAGCAGCATCGGCAGGCACGAGCCGAAGGGGCTGACGTTGTGCTCCCGGAACAGCTCCATCTGGGCCTGGGCGAAGGCCTGGCGGTCGTCCTTGTGCTCGGCCTGGAGCCGCTTCAGCTGGGGCTGCAGCTTCTGCATGGCCAGCATGGACCGGGTGCTCTTCAGCGTCAGCGGGGAGATGATGATCATCCAGAGGAGGCTGAGGGCCATGATGGCCACGCCGTAGTTGGGGATCACCGAGTAGATGGCGGCCAGCAGCCCGGCGATGGGCTTGGCGATGGGGCTGAGGAGGCCGCCGAAGAACGACTGGTGGGCCGACGACGCCACCGTCGTCGACGTGGTGGAGCCGGCATGGACCAGGGCGGTCTGTGCCAGGGCGGCGAGGTGAGGGATCACTGGACTCTCATTCCGGGATGGGGTCGTAGCCGCTGGGCCCGCCGGGGCGGCACCGGCCCAGGCGCCGTACCGCCAGGCGCAGGCCCCGGCCCGCGCCGTGGCGAGCGACTGCTTGGATGGCGTACTCGGAGCAGGTCGGCGTGAACCGGCACGGCGACACCCGTCCGATGCGGGCGAGCTGATAGATCCGGAACAGCGCGATGAAGAACCGGCCCGGCCATGATGACGGCCGGGTCGGGAGGGCCGGGGTGTCGGGGGCGGCCCCGGGGAGCGCGAGACCAGGGTCGATGCCGGTCTTCATGCGATTCGGAAGTCTTTCAACGCTGAGAACACCGCAGCCTTGAGTTGAGCGTATGTGACGGTGGCGGCGGCCGGAGAGGCGCTCACCAGATATGCACCGGGACGCAGCCCGGGGGCGGCGTCCCGCATCAGCATTCGAAGCCGTCTACGCAGTCGGTTGCGTACCACGGCCGGACCGACCTTCCGGCCGATCGTGTACGCGACACGGAGCGGCTCGGAGGGGTCGCCCTCGACCCAGGATACCGATATCGGTCCTGAGCGGCGGCGCCGGCCATGCCGTAGAGCCTGGAAAGTGTCTCGACGGTCGACCCGCCAGATCAGGCGGACAGGCGGTGGCGCCCCTTGAGGCGCCGGGCCTTCAAGATGGCCTGCCCGGCCCGCGTCGACATGCGGTGACGAAACCCATGTCGCTTGGCTCGCTTGCGGTTGTTCGGTTGGTACGTTCTTTTCACTCATCGCCTCCTCGGTCCCGGCCGCGCTACCGGTCGCCGGAAAACCCGGGCGAAGTAGACACGCGTCAGCCGACGCGGCCCGCTGGCACGGCTTCTCATCCTAACCGTGGCGCAACGGTTCCGCCAAGCGGCCCCTGGCCGGCCCCCGGGCCGGCCCCGACCGTGACGGACCGACCGACGGCATCCGGCCCGCCCGGCCCGCCGGCCGGGCGCCCCGCAGCCGCCCCCGGTTCCCGCCGGCGGATGCAAGGGGGGAGTCCACGGCGCTGTGTAAGGTAGCCCGGCGATGATCTTGCCGACCATCGCCGCCTTCCGCCTCACGGCCCAGGCCGCGGCGGGCAACCGCACCGTGACCGACCGGGGGTTCATACACCAGATCTTCGTGGATCTGGGGGTGTCGGACGCCCGGGCCCACACCCTGCAGGTGTACCTGGCCGGCCCGCTGCGGATCGCCCTGATCGTGCTCATCGCCGTGATCCTGTCCCGGCTGGTGACCCGCCTGGCCCGCCGCTTCGTCAACGGCCTGCGCCTGGTGTCGCCGCTCGTGCGGACCACCCCCCGGGGTGCCGACCGGGTGCGCACCCTCACCGGCGTGTTCGCCTCGTTGCTGCGGGTGGTCATCTGGATCGTGGCCGTGCTCACCGTCCTGGGCCAGCTGTCGATCAACCTGGCGCCGTTCATCGCCACCGCCACCGTCGTGGGCGCCGCCGTCGGCTTCGGGGCCCAGAGCCTGGTGAAGGACTTCCTGTCCGGGGCGCTCATCCTGATCGAGGACCAGTACGGGGTGGGGGACCACGTGGTGATCGGCACCGGCGTCAACGCCATCTCCGGCACGGTGGAGAGCGTCAACCTGCGCATCACCCGGCTGCGGTCCCTGGAGGGGGGAGTGCTGTACGTGCCCAACGGGGACATCCGGGCGCTGGCCAACGACGCCGAGACCGACAGCCAGGCGGTGGTGGACGTGGTGGTACCCCTCGGCACCGACCTGCCGGCCGCCGGCCGGGCCGCCGAGGCCGCCGCCCGGGAACTGGCGGCCGAGCCGGCCTGGGCGGAGACGTTCAAGGGGGAGCCCATGTTCGCCGGGGTGCAGTCGGCCACCGACGCCGGGGTGACCATCCGGGTGCTGGCGCTGACCGGGCCCGGGCAGCACTTCCGGGCGGCCCGGGAGCTGCGCCTGCGCATCCTGGAGCGGCTGCGACGGGACCATCTCGCCTGGGCTCCCCCGGAGGCCCTCGAGGCGGCCGCCGCCCCCACCCCCGTCCCCGTCGCCAACGGCGGCACCACCCCCGCCGCCGGCGGTCCCGCCACCTCCGACGGGGGGGCTCACCTCGATGGGGAGCACTGAGAGCATGGCCCGCCTGTCCGGGCTGTCGCGTTCCATCGCCGGCCAGGTGGCCCTGGTCACCGGGGCGGCGTCGGGCATGGGCCGGGCCGAGGCGTTCCTGCTGGCCGACGAGGGGGCCCGGGTGGCCTGCGTGGACGTCAGCCCGGCGGTGGAGGAGACGGCGGCCCGCATCAACGCCGTGCACGGCAGCGCCGGCCGGCCGGCGGCGGGGGCGTGGACGCTCGACGTGGCCGACGCCGGGGCCGTCCGGGCCACCGTGGCGGCCGTCACCGAGGCGCTGGGGCCGGTGGAGATCCTGGTCAACAACGCCGGGGTGGCCCTGCCCGCCGTGGTCGACGGTGACGACGGGGCCTACGAGCAGGCCTGGAGCCGCACCCTGGCCGTGAACCTGACCGCCCACCAGCGCCTGGCCCGGGCCTGCCTGCCCAGCGTCAGGCGCATCGTCAACATCGCCTCCACCGAGGGGCTGGGGGCCAGCCGCTACAACAGCCCCTACGTGGCCGCCAAGCACGGGGTCATCGGCCTGACCCGGGCCCTGGCCGTCGAGCTGGGCCCGGCCGGGGTGACCGTCAACGCGGTCTGCCCGGGCCCCATCCGCACCGGGATGACCAGCGCCATCCCCGACGAGGCCAAGGACCGGTTCGCCCGCCGCAAGGTCCCGCTGCGCCGCTACGGCGATCCCGAGGAGGTGGCCCACGCCGTGGTCGGCCTGGTCCTGCCGGCCATGGCCTACGTCAACGGGGCGGTCCTCGTGGTCGACGGCGGCATGACCGCCAAGAACGACTGACCGCCGGCCACCACCGACCCGGACCGTCACCTGCCACCGCACCCCCACTTCCCGGCCCGGTCCCTAAACCCGATCGGCCCAGTCGACTTTGTTCGCAGAGTGGGGGTAGGTTGACAACGAAAGACCCGGAAACAGATCGAGGAGGAACGCCAATGGCCATCCAGTTGGGCGACGAGGCCCCGGATTTCACCGCCGAGACCACCGAAGGAACCATCCATTTCCACGAGTGGCTGGGCGACGGATGGGGGGTGCTGTTCTCGCACCCCAAGGACTTCACCCCGGTGTGCACCACCGAGCTGGGCACGGTGGCCAAGCTGAAGGGCGAGTTCGACAAGCGCAACGCCAAGGTCATCGCCGTCAGCGTCGACCCGGTGGACTCGCACAACAACTGGATCTCCGACATCAACGAGACCCAGAACACCACCGTCAACTATCCGATCATCGGGGACCCCGACCACAAGGTGGCCGACCTGTACGGGATGATCCATCCCAACGCCAACGACACCCTGACGGTGCGCTCGGTGTTCATCGTCGGCCCCGACAAGAAGGTCAAGCTGACCATCACCTATCCGGCCAGCACCGGCCGCAACTTCCAGGAGATCCTGCGGGTCCTGGACTCCCTGCAGCTGACCTCCAGATACCAGGTGTCCACCCCGGCCGACTGGAAGCACGGCGAGGACGTGATCATCGCCCCGGCCATCGACAACGAGGCGGCCAAGGAGAAGTTCCCGGCCGGGTTCAAGGAGCTGCGCCCGTACCTGCGGCTCACCCCCGACCCCACCAAGTAGTCCCATCAGGGAAAAAGGGGCGGCCGGTGGCGGCGATTGTCGTCAGCGGCCGCCCCTCCCGTAGAATTGGGGACACCGAATCAGATGACAAGGAGTCTCTCAATGCCGACTGCCGTAATCGTCGACGCTGTCCGAACCGCTGGCGGTAAGCGCCACGGCAAGCTCTCCGGCTGGCACTCCGTCGACCTGGCCGCCGAGACCCTGAAGGCCCTGGTGGCCCGCACCGACCTGGACCCGGCGCTGGTCGACGACGTCATCATGGGGTGCGTCTCGCAGATCGGCGCCCAGGGCTTCAACGTGGCCCGCAACGCCGTCCTGGCCGCCGGCTTCCCCGAGTCGGTGCCCGCCACCTCCGTGGACCGGCAGTGTGGCTCCTCCCAGCAGGCCATCCACTTCGCCGCCCAGGGGGTCATGTCCGGCCAGTACGACGTGGCCATCGCCGCCGGGGTGGAGGTCATGAGCCTGGTCCCCATGGGCGCCACCGCCGGTCAGGGCGTGGGCATGCCGTTCGGCCCCACGGTGGGGGAGCGCTACGCCCCCAAGGGCGGCCTGGTGCCCCAGGGCATCGGCGCCGAGATGATCGCCGAGCGGTGGGGCCTCACCCGCGAGGACCTGGACGCGTTCTCCGCCTCCAGCCACCAGAAGGCCGCCCGGGCCACCTCCGAGGGCCGCTTCGAGAACGAGATCGTCCCGGTGGCGCTCAGGCACAAGGACAAGGAGACCGGCAAGGTCACCGGCTCCGACGAGATGGTGACCGCCGACGAGGGCATCCGCCCCGACAGCTCGGTCGAGTCCCTCGGCAAGCTCAAGCCGGCGTTCAAGCCGGACGGGCTGATCACCGCCGGCAACAGCTCCCAGATCACCGACGGGGCGTCCGCCGTGCTGATCATGAGCGAGGAGAAGGCCAACGCCCTGGGCCTGCGGCCCCGGGCCCGGTTCCACGCCTTCGCCCTGGCCGGCGACGACCCCCAGATCATGCTGACCGCCCCCATCCCGGCGACCACCAAGATCCTGGAGCGGGCCAAGATGACCCTCGACGACATCGACCTGGTCGAGATCAACGAGGCGTTCGCCCCGGTGTGCCTGGCCTGGGCCAAGGAGCACCACGCCGACATGGACAAGGTCAACCCCAACGGCGGGGCCATCGCCCTGGGCCACCCCCTCGGTGCCTCCGGCGCCAAGCTGATGGCCACCCTGCTCAACGAGCTGGAGCGCACCGGCGGCCGTTACGGCCTGCAGACCATGTGCGAAGGCGGTGGCATGGCCAACGCCACCATCATCGAGCGGCTCGGCTAGCGCTCTGCTGCGGGTCGGCCCGGTGGCCGGCGGGTCCAGCACGTCCCCCGCCTCCGGCGGGGAAAACGGTGCTGGCCCTTCGGCTACCGGCCCTCCCCGCCACCTCGGCCGCCGCCCGATGACCGCGGCGCTGGCGGAGTTTGTTAGAGGGGCTGGCAGCTGGGGCCTCGGTACCGCTTTTTACCCGGCGGGGCCGGGGGACGTGTCGGCGGGCGCAGCTGCCAGCCCCGAAATTCACAGGGTGTGGAGAACTCTGGGGAGTACCACATCGCTGTAACTTGGCGGACGCCTACGGTTCAGGCCGAATTAAGCCGCCGTCAGCCCGGGTGGCGGGCCGCGGCTAGTGCCAGCGGGTGCTGGTGATGAACCCGGCGACGATCAGGCCCAGGCCGATGAAGAGGTAGACGTTGTTGGCCGGGCCGCCGAGCAGGCTGAGGTAGTTGAGCAGGATCACCAGGATGCCGGCCACGAAGAACGCCAGCATGAGCGCCGGCACCCACCAGGGGCTGACCTTGAACTCGTGGGGGACGGGGGCGGTGTAGCGGCCCGAAGTGGTGGAGCCGGCCGGGGTCGAGGCGGCCCTGCGGTTGACCGGGCCCCCCTTGGGGGTGACCCGCCCGGGCCTGGCGTCCTTGGTCTTCCTCGGCATGCCCACAGGATAGGGGCGGTAGCCTCTCGGCGTGGTGCGGGTGCTCGTCGTGGACAACTACGACTCGTTCGTCTACAACCTGGTCCAGTACATCGGCCAGCTGGGCGCCGAGCCGGTGGTGTACCGCAACGACGCCCTGGACGTGGCCGGCGCCGAGCGGCTGCGGCCGGCCGGGCTCCTGATCTCGCCCGGGCCGGGCCGCCCGGAGGACGCCGGCGCCAGCCTGGAGATGATCGACCACTTCGGGCCGCGGCTGCCGGTGTTGGGGGTGTGCCTGGGCCACCAGTGCATCGGCCAGCTGTACGGCGGGCGGGTGGTGCGCCACGCGGTGATGCACGGCAAGGCCTCCCGGCTCGAGCACGACGGGCGGGGGGTGTTCGAGGGCCTGCCCGACCCGCTGGTGGCGGCCCGGTACCACTCGCTGGTGGTCGAGGCCGGGTCGGTGCCCGACCAGCTGGAGATCACCGCCTCCGCCGACGACGGGACGGTCATGGGCCTGCGCCACCGGGACTTCCCGGTGGAGGGGGTGCAGTTCCACCCCGAGTCGGTCCTCACCGAGGGCGGGCACCGCATGCTGGCCAACTGGCTGGCCCGCTGCGGGCTGGCCGGGGCGGTGGAGCGGGCAGCGGCCCTGGAGCAGGCGGTGGCCCTCCCGGGCGCTTAGGTCGTCGACGTCGTGGACGGGGCGGTCGTGCTGACCGGCGGGGTGAACTGACCGATGGTCACGTTGACCGTCGAGCCGGGCGGCACGCTGGTGTTGGGGGCCGGGTTCTGGGACTGGACCACGTTGTTCTGGGTGGGGTCGGTGACCGGCTGGGTGGTGAAGTTGCCCTTCAGCCCCACCGACTGCAGGGCGGACTGAGCCTGCTGCTTGGTGTCGTTGCTCAGATCGGGCACGCTCACCGCGGCGGTGGTGGTGGGCGGCGCCCCGGTGGAGATGTACACGGTGACGGTGGTGCCCACCGGGACGGTGGTGCCGGCCGGCGGGTCGGTGCGGGTCACCTGCCCGGAATTGAACGACGTGGAGGCCTCCTGGGCCTGCTTGACCTTGAGCCCCAGGGTGCCCAGCTGGTTGCCGGCGGTGGTCGGGTCCTCACCGGCCACGGAGGGGATCTTGACCGGCTGCTTGCCGTTGGACACCTGCACCTGGACGGCGGCGCCTTCGGCGGCGGCCTGACCGCCGGGCGGGTTGGTGGAGATCACGATGCCCTTCTGCACCGTGTCGGAGTAGGCGGCGGTGTCGTTGGGCACGAACCCGGCCGCCTTGAGGGTCTGGTCGGCCTGCGCCTGAGGCTGGTTGGTGACGTCGGGGACCTTGACCATCTTGGGCCCGTTGCTGACCACCAGGGTGACCGGGTCGGTGCTCTTGACGGTGGTGCCGCCCGGCGGGTTGGTGGAGATGACATTGCCGCTCTTCACCGTGGAGCTGGCCTGGGTGGAGGTCCTGACGTTGGTGAAGCCCATCTGGGCCAGCTCGCTCTGGGCGTTCTGCACGGGCTTGTGCACCACGTCGGTGGGCACGGTGAGATCCTTGACCGACGTGCCGAACAGGCCGGCCTGCTTCCCCCCGAAGTACCCGCCCAGGCCCAGCAGCACCACGATGAGGGCGATCAGGGCGTACAGCCCGGCCCGGGAGCGGTCCTCCGGCGGGGGCCCGGCCGGGCCCCGCCCGGCGGCCGGGATCATCTCGGTGTGGCTGGCCATCACGCCGGGCTGCACCCGGGTCGGGTCGGCGCCCACCGCCCCCATCACCCCGGTGGCGGCGGCCGCCGCCACCGCCGTGACCGGCTGGTTGTTGGTGAAGCGCACCAGGTCGGCCCGCATCTCCTCGGCGCTGGCGTAACGGGCGGCCGGGTCCTTGCCCAGCGCCTTGAGGATGATGGCCTCCAGCGCCGGCGGCACCGACGGGTTCACCCGGCTGGGCGGGATCACCGGTTCCTTCACGTGCTTGTAGGCGATCGACACCGGGCTGTCGCCCCGGAACGGGGCCTGGCCGGCCACCATCTCGTAGAGCACCACGCCGAGCGAGTACACGTCGGAGCGGGCGTCCACCGCGTAGCCCTGGGCCTGCTCGGGGGAGAAGTAGGTGGCGGTGCCCATCACTGAGCCGGTCTGGGTGAGGTCCTCGGACGCCCCGGCGGCCCGGGCGATGCCGAAGTCGGCCACCTTGACCTGGGACCGGTCGTCGATCAGCACGTTGCCCGGCTTGACGTCGCGGTGGATCACCCCCCGCCGGTGGGCGAAGTCCAGGGCGGCGGCCACGCTGGCGGCGATGGCTGCGGCCCGCTGCGGGGCCAGGGGCCCCTGGCGGAGCAGGGCCGACAAGGTGGGGCCGTCCACGTACTCCATGACGATGTAGTAGGTGCTGTTCCCCTGCCCCCAGTCGTAGACGCCCACGATGTTGGGGTGGCTGAGGTTGGCGGCGGCCCGGGCCTCCCGGCGGAACCTCTCGACGAACGCCTGGTCCACCGACAGCTCGGGGAAGAGCATCTTGAGGGCCACCGGCCGGTCGAGGAGCAGGTCCCGGGCCAGGTACACCTGGGCCATGCCGCCCCGGGCAATGTGGTTGATGATCTCGTAGCGGTCGCCGACGACGTGTCGCTGCTCTTCGGGCATCTGTGGGTCAGCCTAGGGGTGTGGTGGTCGTGGTCGTGGTCGTGGTCGGGGCCGCCGGGTGGCTGGCCAGGTAGGTGGAGATGAGGGCCTTGGCGATGGGGGCGGCCAGGGTGCCCCCCTGGTACTCGTTACCCGACGGCTGGTCGGGCAGCACCACCGCCACCGCGATCTGGGGGTTCTGGGCCGGGGCGAAGGCCACGAACCAGGCGTCGATCTTGCCGGTGCCGGTCTGGGCGGTGCCGGTCTTGCCGGCGACCTGCACCCCGGGTATCTGGGCGGCCACGCCGGTGCCGTTCGGGGAGTTGACCACCGAGATCATGAGCTTGGTCACCTGCGAGGCGGTGGCCGCCGACGTGGCCTGGATCCACTTGGTCGGGGAGTAGGTGCTCACCACCTGCCCCTGCGAGTCGGTCACGTGGGCCAGGATGTGGGGGGCCATGATGACGCCGCCGTTGGCGATGCCGGCCCCGACCAGGGCCATCTGCAGCGGGGTGGCCGTCACGTCCTCCTGGCCGATGGCCGAGTAGGCCAGGAACGGCAGCGCCCCCTTGAAGGTCGACGCGGCCGGGAAGTTGGACTTCACCGCGAACGGCAGGTCGATGGGCGGGGTCTGGTCGAAGCCGAACGAGTGGGCCTCGGAGTACAGGGCGTCGGCCCCCAGGTCCAGGCCGATCTGCCCGTAGCCGGTGTTGCACGACACGGTGAACAGCTCGAGCAGCTGGCCGCCGCACACCTCGCCGGCGAAGTTGTGCAACTGCTGGTTGGACTGGGGCAGCTTGAGGGCGGGCAGCCGGGGATAGGTCTTGGTGGCCAGGGCCGGCTGGTGGTCGTAGACGGCCGACGAGGTGACGATCTTGAACGAGGACCCCGGGAACCAGGTCTGGCGGTAGGCGGGCGAATTGAACGGGCCGCCGGCCACGGCGGAGATGGCCTTGTAGTTGGCCTCCACCTGCTTGAGGTTGTGGCCGGCCAGCTGGTTGGGGTCGAAGGTTGGGTTGGAGTACATGGCCAGGATGGACCCGGTCCTGGGGTCGATGGCCACCGCCGAGCCGACCCGGCCCTTGAGCTGCTGCTGGGCCACGGTCTGCAGCTTGTCCAGCACGGTCAGGGTGATCGACTGGCTCTGGTCGGTGTTGGTGAGCAGGTTGCGCAGCCCGCTGATGCTGGTGGGCAGCCGGAACGGGCTCTTCTTGCCGGTGAGCACCTTGTCGTAGGACCGCTCCGCGCCGTCGGAGCCGTAGGTGAAGGAGTAGTACCCGGTGACCTGCTCGAACAGGCTGCCGGTGGGGTACTTGCGCAGGTACTTGAACGAGTCCTTGGTGGGCACCGACGTGGCCAGGGTCACCCCGTCGGCGGAGAGGATGTTGCCCCGCTTGAGGGTGTACTCCTTGACCACCGCCCGCCCGTTGAGCGGGTTGTGGTCGAGGGCGTTGGCGTGGACGATCTGCAGCCAGTTGAGCTGGAGGAACAGGGCCGCGAACAGGACCATGAGCCCCAGCCCCAGCAGCCGGATCTGCCGGTTCATCCTCACGGCTGGCCGACCGCCACAGCTGCCGGCAGCGGCGGCATGACCGTGGCCGGGTCCTCTGTGTCGTTGGAGATGCGCAGCAGCAGGGCCAGCAGGATGTAGTTGGCGATCAGCGAGGACCCGCCGTAGGACACGAACGGCAGGGTGATGCCGGTCAGGGGGATGATCCGGGTGACCCCGCCGACGATCACGAAGGTCTGCACCCCGATGATCAGTGACAGGCCGGCGGCGAGCAGCTTCTCGAACGGCCGCTCGCAGCGCACGGCGATGCGCAGCCCGGTGCCGACGATGAGCAGGTAGCAGATCAGCAGGGCGGTGGTACCGATCAGGCCCAGCTCGTCGGCGATCACGGCGAAGATGAAGTCGGTCGACGACTCCGGGATGGACCCGGCGTTGCTCTGGCCCGGGCCCTCACCGGCCAGGCCGCCGGCGGCGATGGCGAACCAGCCCTGGATCAGCTGGTAGCCGGTGGTCTCGGCGTGGGCCCACGGGTCCAGCCAGCCCTGCACCCGGGTCTGGGCGTGGTGGATGACCCGGAGGGCGAAGAAGGCCCCGGCCCCGAACAGCCCGGCGCCCAGGCCCAGGTAGTAGGCCCGCCCGGTGGACACCCACAGCAGGCCGATGAACAGGGCGAAGAACAGGAACGACGAGCCCAGGTCGTTCTCCGCCAGGAAGATGACCAGCGACAGGGCCCAGGCCCCGAAGATGGGGGCCAGGTAGCGGGGGTCGAGGACCAGGAACCGGCCGATCCGGCGGGTGCCCCGGCTGAGCAGGTCGGCCCGCTCCACCAGGATGGAGGAGAAGAACACCGCCAGCGCCAGCTTGGCGATCTCGCCGGGCTGGAAGTTGAAGGAGCCCAGGTGGATCCACAGGCGGGCCCCGTTGATGTTCTCCCCGATGCCGGGCACCAGCGGGGTCAGCAGGAGCCCGATGCCCAGGAAGGCGGCCGTGTAGCGGTAGCGCTCCAGGTCCCGGGCCCGGCGCACCAGGAGCAGGGTGCCGATGAACACCCCCACCCCGAGGGCGGTCCAGAACGCCTGCAGGCGGGCCTCGTGGGGGGAGAGGCGGGCGATGAACACGTAGCCGATGCCGTTGAGCAGCCCGGCCAGCGGCAGCAGGATGGGGTCGGCGTAGGGGGCCAGGCGGCGCATGGCCACGTGGGCCAGCACCAGCAGGACGAACAGGGCGGCCAGGAACGGGCCGATGTTCGCCGGCATCTGCCCGGCCTTGCCGAACCCGGCCAGGACGTACAGCCCGCCGGTCAGGATGACCACCAGGACGATCAGGCCGAGTTCGGTCCGCCGCCGGGCCGGGGCCGGTCTCATGTGGTCGGCGGCGCCGCCACCGTCGTGGTCGGGGCCGGCGAGGACGGTGCCACGGTGGTCGACGGGGTGGTGGCGGTCGGGGCCGAGTTGGCCGCCTGGGCCTGCTGGTACTCCCGCACCAGGTTCTGCACGTAGCTGTGGGCGGCGCCGATCGACGGCTCCTCCTGACCGGCCTGCAGGGCCGGGATGTGCACCGCCAGCACGTCGCTGGTGGAGTAGGACGTCACCTGGGCCACCGTCGGCTTCATCCACAGCACCCCGCCGGGCCGGCCCTGGTAGATGACGATGGCGGAGTGGCGCAGACCCACGAAGTAGGCGCTGCGGGCGTACCACACCACCCCGGCCGCGCCGGCGCCCACGATCACCAGGAACAGCAGGACAAAGCCCACCACCCTCGGCGTGACCGCCCTCCTGACCGCCCGGCGGTCCCGGTCGGAGCGCCGCCAGAAGCGGCGCCTGGATCGCCGCTCAACCACCGGCTCGACGGCCTGGGCCGGGACGGCCTGCTCGGCGGCGGGGATGGCGGTGGTGGCCTCGTCGCCGGCCGGGACGGCGGCGGCCGGCGGCGGGTCGGCGGCGTCCACGTCGACCACGTCGACCACCACGACCGTGATGTTGTCGTTGCCGCCCTTGCGCTTGGCCTCGTCCACCAGCTCCCGGGCCGCCTCGGCCGGGTCGGCCAGGCGGCGCATGATGGCCGATATGTGGTCGTCGCTGAGCTCCCGGGGGAGGCCGTCGCTGCAGAGCAGGTAGCGGTCGCCGACGACCGGCTCCTCCACGAACAGGTCCACCGGGACCTCGGGCTCCACCCCGAGAGCCCGGGTCATAATGTTGCGGCGGGGGTGGACCTCGGCCTCCTCCTTGGAGATGCGCCCCTCGGCCACCATCTCCGCCACCAGGTTGTGGTCGCAGGTGACCTGGCGCAGGTCCCCGGCGTGCAGGTTGTACAGGCGGGAGTCCCCGATGTTGATCACCGCCAGCTGGGGGCCCTCCACCAGGGCCAGGGCCACCAGGGTGGTGCCCATGCCCCGCATCTCGGGATGGGCCTCCGCCTCGTCCCACACCGTGCGGTTGGCGGTCTGGGCGGCGGTGATCAGGGAGTCGGGGGTGGGGGTGCCGACCCGGTCGAACCCGTTCTTCAGGGCCTCCACGGCCAGGGAGGACGCCACTTCGCCGGCGGCCGCCCCGCCCATGCCGTCGGCCACCGCGTAGAGGGGGTCGGCGACCAGGAGGGTGTCCTGGTTGTTGCTGCGGACCAGGCCCACGTCGGTCGCCGAACCGGCTCGGAGGGCGATCACTTGCGGACTTCCAGGGTGGTGCGGCCGAACTGCACCTTGTCACCTTTGCGTATCGGGACGGGGGCGGTCACCTTGCGGCCGTTGAGGAAGGTGCCGTTGGTCGATCCCAGGTCCTCCACGTACAGGCTCCCGTCCCGGCGGAACACCCGGGCGTGGAGTTGAGAGACGAAGGTGTCCTCGGGGAGGAGCACGGCGCAGCCGCCGGCCCGGCCCACCGTGACCTCGTCGGGCAGCGCGAACTCCGTCCCTTTTTCCGTCGGAGGAGACACCACCACCAGCTTCTCGGGCCCGGCCCGGCCGGCCGGCGCGACCGGGGAGGGGGCGGCCGGGGCCACCGGGTCGGCCGCCGGGACCAGCGGCGCCGGCTTCGGCTCCCGCAGCTCCACCCACACCGCCCGCAGGACGCGCAGGAAGAACAGGTAGAGGATGGCCAGGAAGACGTACTTCAACAGGGTGAGGACCGGGTCCGGCACGGGCCGAGGCTGACCTCTAGCTGCGCTCGAAGGCGATGGTCGTGGCGCCCAGGGTGACCTGGTCGCCGGGACGGAGGGTGCGGGCCCCGGTCAGGGGCATGCCGTTGACCTTGGTGCCGTTGGTGGAGCCCAGATCGGCCACCTCGTAGTCGCCCTGGCCGTCGCGGGCCGGGCGGATCTCGGCGTGGCGGCGGCTCACGTTGGGGTCGCTCAGCACCACCGTGCACTCCGGCAGCCGGCCGATGCTCACCGGCGAGGCGCCCAGCTCGATCCGGGAGCCGTCCGGCAGGCGCAGCTGGGGGACCGTCTCGTCCTCGTGGCGGGCCATCTCGCCCGACACCAGGACCATGCCCGGGCTCAGCTGCTCGTCGGTGTCCATGGTCACGGTCACCGGGCCGAGGAAGCTGTAGCGCTCGATCTCGGCGTGGTCGCGGGCCACCGCGATCAGCTCGTCGATCAGCTCGTCCTCGATGGAGGCGAAGCGGGCCCGGTCGGTGGGGGACATCAACACCAGGAAGTCGTTGGGCGCCAGGGTGCCCCGGGGGGCCACCGTCCGGCGCAGGTCCATCTCCCGGGTCAGGCGCCGGCCGATCTCCACGGGCTGCAGGCCGCCCCGGAAGGCGCGGGCGAACACACCCTCGACCATCCTCTCCAGACGACGCTCGAATTGTTGTAGTCCCATGGTCATCCAGAGCGTACCCCGCTGGGCCGAGGATCACTCGGCACTGGCCCATCCCTACCCCCGCTGCCGGTGCTGCACCCCCGTCGCGTCGTATATGCTCGGTCCTCCACTCGGGCGAGTGGCGGAATTGGCAGACGCGCAGGATTCAGGTTCCTGTGTCCGAAAGGATGTGGGGGTTCAAGTCCCCCCTCGCCCACCACCATCACGGCTCCGTCGGGACGGGGGGTACCCACGGGAATCCGGGCGTGCCGGTCTCGGAGCCGTCCGGGCCGATCAACCAGCCCTCGTACTCCCCGCCCGCCTCCAGCACGGTCAGGACCTCGTCCCGCCCCACGGCCAGCGCGGTGGCCAGGGCGTCGGCGACGGTGAGGCTGGGGCCGCAGACCGTGGCCGACGCGGCGGCCGGCGCCGGGGCCCCGGTCCCGGGCTCCCACAGATGGGGGCCCCGCTCGTACACGCCCGAGGTGGCCACCGTCCCGCCGGGCGGCAGGAACACCACCCCGGCCAGGGCGTCGGGGCGCCACGGGTGGCGGATCCCCACCCGCCAGCCGGGGGGGCCGGTCGCACCGGGATCGGCCGGGGGCGCGCCGTGGGTGGCGATGTCGCCGCCGGCGTTGACCAGCGCCGCGCTGGCACCCCCCTCGGCGATGTCGCCACACGCCAGCTCGGCGGCCCAGCCCTTGACCATCCCGGTGGGGTCGACCCCGCCGGGGCCGGCCCATGGATCGAACCAGCCGGCGGACACCTCCCGCAGCTCGGCGCAGCGGTCCAGCACCCCGGCGATCAGGGGATCGTCGGCCGGCTTCAGCTCACCCCGGCGGACCCGGTTCATGGGGCTGTCGGGGATCCAGGTGCTGAACCGGCGGTCGGTGTCGTGCAGGCGCCGGCAGGCGGTGGCCACCGCCTCCCGGCACGCCCCGGCGTGGTCCGCATCCGACCACCACGAGATCGACACGACGGTGCCCATCACCGCTTCGGCGTGGGCGCCCTCCACCAGCACGTCACGCCCCCGCCCGGCTCAGCGCGGACTGGAGGGAGCGGATGTAGGCCTCGCTCGTGTAGGTGGCCCCCGACACGGCCTGGATCCGGGCGTTCTGGGCGCTGAGAACCTCGTTGCGCAGGACCGGGACCGACTGCTGGGCGATGTACTGCGACGTCTGCTCGGCGACCTGGATGCTGGCCAGGGACACGTCGGTGATCCGGGTGCCGTCGAGCGTGACCCGTACCGCCAGTTGCCCGTAGCCGTACTGGACCAGGGATCCGGTGGCGGACCGGGTGGCCGGGCGGGGGGCGGTGGTGGACGGGGCGGTCGGTCCGGCCGCCGTCGTGCCGCTGCCGGCCGGGGTCGAGGTGGCCGGGGTGGAGGTGGTGGGGGTGGAGGTGGTGGGCGACGATCCGGACGCCAGGCCGAGTTTCGGCTGGTGGCTCTGGTAGCTGAGGACGCCGTAGAGGCCGGCGGCGGTGGCGACGATGACGAAGGGGCTGCGGCGCATCTCGATCCGTCTCCTTACAGTGCGTAAGCCTCGTGGTGGACCGAGTCGTCGGGCACGCCGAGGTGCCTCACGACATCGCTGAGCGTCCCGACGAAGGACTCCGGTCCGCAGATGTAGATGTCCCGGCGGATCAGGTCGGGCACCAGTTGCCGCAGACGGCGGGTATCGAGCACGTGCCGGTGGCGGGATCCGTACAGCTCGTGCAGGGTCCCGGCCCGGGCCTCCACCAGGGCGGCGACCTCGTCGCGGAGGGGCATGTCCTCGGCCGACGTGCCCCGGAGGATCACCACCGGGTCGCTGCCGGGAGGCAGATCCTCGAGGAGGGAGCGGAGGGAGGTCACGCCGATCCCGGCGGCGATCAGCACCACCTTGCTGCGGCGCCGGGCCCGGGCGGTGAATGCGCCGTACGGCCCCTCGAAGAAGACGGGTGTGCCGGGGCGGAGGCGGGCGACGGCCCGGGAGTGATCGCCGACGGCCTTGACCGTGAGTCGCATCTGCCCCCGCTGGGGCAGGGCGGACACGGAGTAGGGGTGGGCCTGCCACCACATCCCCGGCACCATGAACCGCCACATGGCGAACTGGCCGCCCTCGACCGGCAGCCGCTCCAGGTGCCGGCCCCGCAGCACTATCGACACCACCCCGCGGCCCTCCCGCTGCACGTCGGCCACGACCAGGCGGTGGTAGGCGCTGCGGGCGAGCGGCAGGCCCCAGCGGAAGACCAGCACCGCCCCGGCGGTGGCGGCCCAGGCCACCGACCACACGACGCGGGTCAGGGGGTGACCCACGAAGGTGGGGCCGAGCACCAGGGCGTGGGCGAACGACAGGGCCAGGGCCAGGTACAGGTACAGGTGGACGACCCACCAGGTCTCGCGGCGCAGCCGGCGGCGGATGTTCCGGATCGATGTGATCCCGGCGAGGAGCATCAGGGCCAGGCCGGCGGTGGCGGCCAGAACGTCGGCATAGCCCGACAGCAGCGTCCCGAACTCGTGCACGGCGCCGGTCTTCGCCGCCTGGGCGTAGCCCAGGGTCAGGCTGACGGCGTGCACGGTGAGCAGGACGATGGGCCACGGGGCCAGGCGCCGGTGCCACCGCACCAGGCCGTCCTGGCCGAGGACCGACTCGACCGGGGGCAGGCGGCTGACCAGCAGCACCATGAGCAGCGCCAGGTAGGTGCCGACCATCCCGGTGAGGGTTCCCACGAAGGTGGCCGCCCCGCCCGGCTGGCTCAGGGTGGACAGCGGGGTGTCCACCACGGTCAGCACCGTCACCAGCACCAGCCCCCCGCCGGCCACGCTCAGCGCCGCTCTTCTCACCGTCGAGGCCGGGTGGGCCGGCGGCGCCGCCAGGGGGGCCGGCCGGCGACCCGGAGGGGCAACGGAACCGGTCCTGGGGGCAACCACGGCAGGAGTATCGCCCGCCCGGAGGGCTTCGAGAAGGCGGGATGGGTCCTTTTCAGGAGGATCTCAGCAGTCCGGTGGTTCCCGACACCTTCCGCTGATGTGGCCTTAACCCAACCGGACGATCTCCATCAGCTGCGCAGCATCCACGCCGCGACCGGCCGAGCGCGATTCCGCGGAAGCGCGCGACGCTCCGGTGTGGCGACCGACCGGCCGCTGCGGGTAGGCAGATCGGGATGAACGAGGACACCGAGGGCGTAGAGGAGGCCATGAGCCCCAACCGGTTCGGGCCGATGCGTTTCGTGTTGGTCTTCGGGGTGGTGAGCGGCCTGGCCGACTTCGTGTACGAGGGGGCCCGCAGCATCGTGGGACCCTACCTGGAGACCTTCGGGGCGTCGGCCGCCCTGGTCGGGGCCATCACCGGTTTCGGCGAGGCGGTGGCCCTGGTGTTCCGCCTGGCCACCGGCCGCTGGTCGGACCGCACCGGCCGCCACTGGGCCATCTCGTTCGCCGGCTACGCCATCACCGTGGTGTCGGTGCCGCTCCTGGGGGTGGGAGGCCCCCTGGCGGTGGCCTGCGTGCTGGTGGTGGCGGAGCGCTTCGGCAAGGCGGTGCGCACCCCGGCCCGGGACACCATGCTGGCCCAGGCCAGCGTCGATCTGGGCCGGGGCCGGGCCTTCGCCGCCCACGAGGCCCTCGATCAGTCCGGGGCCCTGGTCGGCCCTCTGGTGGTGGCGGCGGTGCTGGCCCTGGGCGGCGGCTACCGCAGCGCCTTCGCCGTCCTGGCCGTACCGGGGGTGGCCGCCCTGGGCGTGCTGGTCTACCTGCGCCGCCGGGTCCCCGAGCCGGGCGCCTACGACCCCGCCGCCCGCCCCACCCAGACCCGGTCGGTGTCGCTGAGGGGCTTCGGCCGCCGCTTCTGGCAGTACGCCACCTTCAGCGCCGCCACCCTGGCCGGGTTCTCCACTTTCGCGGTGCTGGCCTACCACCTCCAGCACCGCCACGTGGTGTCGGCGCCGGTCATCCCGGTTCTCTACGCCGTGGCCATGGGAGCGGCCGCCCTCACCGCCCTGGCGTCGGGCCGGGTCTACGACCGGTTCGGCCTGCGGGGCCTGCTGGCCCTGCCGGTCCTCGGGACGGCCATCCCGTTCCTGTCGTTCTCCACCGATGTGGCCCTGGTGTGGGTCGGTGCCCTGCTGTGGGGGGCGGTCATGGGCATCCACGAGTCCACCATGCGGGCCGCGGTGGCCGACCTGGTGCCGCCGGAGCGGCGGGGGGTCGGCTACGGGACCTTCACCGCCGTCTACGGACTGGCCTGGCTGGCCGGCTCGGCCATCATCGGGGCCCTCTACGACGTGTCCATCGACGACGCCATCATCTTCACCGTGGTCGTGCAGGCGGTGGCAGTGGTGGCCTTCCTGCCCCTGTGGAAGGGCGACCGGGTCGCGGCCGGTCCCGAAGGGGCGGGATCCGGCTCCGGATCGTAGGGTTGGTCCGGTGAGCCACACCGCCGAGTGCGAGCACGACGAGCACCTCCATCCGGCCGCCGGCCCCGCGGCGCGGCCCGACGCCCGGCCGGCGACGGCGGGGCCCGGGGGCGGGTGGCGGTCGCTGGCCGACCAGCCGGAGGTGCGCTGGGCGATGCTGTCGCTGGCGCTGTTCCTGACCGGCCTGGCCGTCCGGGTGGGCGGGGCGGGCTGGCCGGCGGACGTGCTCTTCGCCGGCTGCTACGCGGCCGGTGGATGGGAGCCCGGCCGGGCCGGGCTCGAGGCGCTGCGGGACCGGTCGCTGGACGTGGACCTGCTGATGGTGGTGGCGGCCCTGGTGGCGGCCGGTATCGGCCAGGTGCTCGACGGGGCTCTCCTGATCGTCATCTTCTCCACCTCGGGGGCGCTCGAGGCGGTGTCCACCCGCCGCACCCGCGACGCGGTGACCTCCCTGCTCAGCCTGGCGCCCGATGTGGCCAGCCGCCTCGGACCGGACGGCGAGACGGTCGTCGACGCCGCCGAGTTGGCCGTCGGCGAGCGGATCATGGTCCGCCCCGGCGAGCGCATCGCGGCGGACGGCCGGGTGGTGTCCGGATCGAGCGACGTGGACCAGGCGTCCATCACCGGTGAACCGCTGCCGGTCGCCAGGACGCCCGGCGACGAGGTGTTCGCCGGCACCCTCAACGGATCCGGGTCCCTGGTGGTGGAGGTGGCCCGGCCGGCCGGCGAGTCGGTGGTGGCCCGCATCGTGGCCCTGGTGGAGGAGGCCAGCGGGACCAAGGCGGAGACCCAGCTGTTCATCGACCGGGTGGAGCAGCGCTACTCGATCGCCATGGTCAGCGTCACCCTGGCCCTGTTCGTGGTGCCGCTGGTCCTGGGTTCGGCGCTGCAGCCCACGCTCTTGCGGGCCATGACGTTCATGATCGTGGCCTCCCCGTGCGCGGTGGTGCTGGCCACCATGCCCCCCTACCTGGCGGCCATCGCCAACTCCGGCCGCCACGGGGTGCTGGTCAAGTCGGCGGTGGTGATGGAGCAGCTGGGCCGGACCAGCCGGGTGGCCTTCGACAAGACCGGAACCCTCACCCGCGGGGCGCCCCGCCTCGATGCCGTCCGGCCGGTCGGTGCGGCCGTGGACGCCGGCACCGTGCTGGGCTGGGCGGCGGCCGCCGAGAACCCCAGCGAGCATCCCCTGGCCCGGGCCGTGGTCGACGCGGCTCGCCGCCACGGCGTGGACGTGCCGGACGCCGCCGGGTTCCGCTCCGAACCGGGCCGGGGGGTGCAGGCCATGGTGGCCGGCCGCCGCATCCACGTGGCCCGACCGGACGTCCTGGCCGGGTCCCCGGCCGGCCCGGAGGTCGCCTGCGCCCAGGCGGCGGTGGCCGACCTGGAGGAAGCCGGACAGACCGCGGTGGTGGTCCTGGCCGACGGGCAGCCGGTCGGGGTGCTGGGCCTGGCCGACCAGCTCCGGCCCGACGCCCGGGACGCGGTGGCGAGCCTGGTGGCGGTCACCGCCGCCCCGGCGGTGCTCATAACCGGTGACAACCGGCGGGCGGCCGCCGCCGTCGCCAGCGCGGTGGGGATCGCCGACGTGCGGGCCGGCCTGCTCCCCGAGGCCAAGGTGGCGGCCGTCGAGGCGCTCCAGGGTGACGGCGCCCGCCTGGCGGTGGTCGGGGACGGGGTCAACGACGCCCCGGCGCTGGCCGCCGCCCACGTCGGGGTGGCCATGGGTCGCCACGGCTCCGACCTGGCCCTCGAAACCGCCGACCTGGTCATGGTCCGGGACGAGCTGTCGGCGCTGCCGGCGGCCATCGGGATCTCCCGCCGGGCCCGGCGGGTCGTCAAGGTGAACCTGGCCTTCGCCGCCACGGTCATCGCCGCCCTGGTCTGCGTCGACCTGACCGGCCACCTCCCGCTACCGCTCGGTGTCGCCGGCCACGAGGGGTCCACCGTGGTGGTCGGGCTCAACGGGCTGCGCCTGCTGCGCCGCCGGCACTGGCGGCCCTGAGCCCCGTCACGGGATCGGCGGCGGCCCGGGCGGCCTCAGCGGTTCGGCCGGGCCGGGTCGCGGCGCCGGGCCGCTACGGCTCGGAGTCGGCCGCCACGAAGACGCAGAACGGGTGCCCGGCCGGGTCGGCGTAGACGTAGAGGGGTTCGTCGGGGTCGTCGAAGCGGTCGGCGAGCAGGCGGGCCCCCAGCCCGAGGATCCGGGGGTGCTGGGCCGCCAGGTCCCCGGGGCTGCCCACCGCCAGATCCAGGTGAACCTGCTGCGGCACCCGGTCGTCGGGCCAGGTGGACGGGGCCAGCCGGTCCACCTGCTGGAAGGCCAGCCGTCCCCGCCCGTCGGGAGCGACGATCACCAGCCAGTCCGAGCCGCGGGGATCCTGCCGGCCGGTGGCGGGCGGCTCGTCACCGGGCCGGTACCGGTAGCCGAGCAGCGCCCGGTAGAACTCGGCCAGGGCCCGGGCATCGGTGGTGTCGAGGACGGTCGATCTGAGGGACGGGAACCCGGCGGCCATGACCTACTGGTTATCAGCCCGATCCGGGCCGCAGCGGCCGAATGCGTGGCGGTAGCCGCTATCTTGGGGTCAGGCGATGGAGTTCGCCGTAACCGCCTCCGGGCTGATGACTCCTACTGATACTGCAAGCGTCCCGCCCGGGGGTGATGGCTCTGTCGGATGTCAGTAGTGGTGGTCGGCCGGTGGTCGCCGGCCGGTCGGTGGGATCCGCCGGGCGGCCGGGGTCGGACCGGGCATGACGCCGCTCAGCCGCCGGGCGGCCCGGGCCAGGCGCCGCTACCCGGAGCCGGTGGACCCCGACCTGGTGCCGAGCCGCCCGGGCCGGCGGCCGGCCTGGCAGCGCCCCGGGATCCTGGCCGCGGTGGGCGTCGGCGGGGTCGTGGGCGCCTGCGCCCGCTACGAGCTGGGGCTGGCCATGCCCTACCGTCACGGCGCCTTCCCCACGTCGACGTTCCTGATCAACGTCACCGGCAGCTTCGCCCTGGGATTCCTGCTGACCCTGATGGTCGAGCGCTGGCGTCCCAACGAGTACGTCCGCCCGCTGGTGGCCACCGGGGTGATCGGGGCGTACACGACGTGGTCCACGTACATGACCGACGCCGACAACCTGGTCAGGGACGGCCACCCCGGTGTGGCCGCGGCCTACGTGGTGGCCTCCCTGGCGGCCGGGCTGGCGGCGGTGTACGCCGGGACCATGCTGGGCCGCGGCCGGATGCCGCGGTTCGTCAAGAGGGGAGAGGACTGAGGTGGAACCATCCCGGCGGGCCGACCGCCTGACGATCTACCTGTCCCAGACGGCCCGAACCGGTCCGGTCCCCGACTACGTGGCGATAGTGGACCGGGCCCGGCGGGCCGGTCTGGCCGGGGCCACGGTCATCCAGGGGGTGGCCGGGTTCGGGGTCTCCACCCGGGTGCACCGCCGCCATGCGTTCAGCGTGGGTGAGGACGTGCCGGTGGCGGTGACGGTCATCGACCGCCCCGAGCGCATCGACGCCTTTCTCGCCGCGGTGGAACCCCTGTTGGGAGACGGCCGGGTGGTGCGCCAGCCGACCCGGGTCGTCATCGAGCGTCCCCGGAGATTCAGCGCCCCGGGTGGGGGCCGATGACGGGGCTGGTGGAGGTCGGTATCGGGGGCCTCATCGGTGCCCCCACCCGGTTCGTGGTGGACCAGATCGTGACCGCCGGGAGGCGGGGCCTTTTTCCCTGGGGAACCTTCGTGGTCAACGCCGCCGGCGCGTTCATCCTGGGCCTGCTCGACGGGCTGGCCAGCTACCACGGCCTGGGCCCGGTGCCCACCGCGGTGCTGGGCACGGGATTCTGCGGGGCGCTGACCACCTTCAGCACCCTGTCGTACGAGACGTTGCGGCTGTTGGAGGAGGGCACCACGTCCGCCGCCGTGTGGAACGTGGCCGGATCCCTGGCCGTGGGCCTGGCCGCGGCGGGGGCCGGCATCGGGCTGGCCGCCATCGTGTGACGGGCTGGAATACTGTCGGCCACCGGCACCGGGAGGGCTGATGGCTGAGCAGAGCCAGGGCAAGCGGCTGAGCATCTTCATCGGCGAGGACGCCCGGTACCGGCACCACTCCCTGGCCGACGCCATCCTGGAGCACGCCCGCGAGGAGGGCCTGGCCGGGGCCAGCATCTTCCGGGGTATCGAGGGGTTCGGCCCGTCCGGGCGGCTCAAGACCACCCGGCTGCTGTCCTCCTCGGACGACCTTCCCATCCTCATCCAGATCGTCGACGAGGCCCATCGCATAGACGCCTTCGTGCCCATCCTGGACCGCATGATCGGGGAGGGCCTGGTGGTGGAGGAGGACGTCGACGTGCGCCTGTACCGCCGGGGCGAGGCCCACCCTCTCGACGACGAACCGCCTGGCGGCTAGGCGCCGGAGAAGAACCCGACCACCAGGGCCCGGGGGCCCATGTGGGCGCCGACGGGAGGTCCGAGCAGGGTGACGTAGGAGGGCCCGGACCCGAACACGGCGATCATGCGCTCCACGAACTCCCCCACGTCGGCGGCGTCACCGTGACCGACGGCCCAGCGGGTCACCCCGCCCGCGGCGTGCTCCCGGGCGTGGCCCACCAGCTCCCCGATGGCCTCGTCCCGGTGACGCACCTGACGGATGGGGATCACGTGCCCCTTGACAGCCACCACCCGGCGGCGGGCGTGGTGGCCGGCGCCGGGTCCCACCAGACCGGCCCGGCCCCCGTTGACCAGGAACCGGACGTCGTCGATCACGGCGTGCACGTGGAGCTGGTCCACCCAGCCCTCCACCATCCCGGCCAGGCGGTCCCCGTCGACCCCGGCGGCCACGGCCTCCGCCGCGGCCATCACCACCAGGCCGGTCCCCACGCTCAGGGAGCGGCTGTCCACCACCCGGACCGGGGACCGGACGGCGGCGGCGGCCTGCCGGGCGTGGACCACCGTACGGGACAGCTCGCTCGACACGTGCACCGCCAGGACCTCCCCTGCGCCGGTGTACGCCGCGGTCAGCTGCTCCACCGACGGGGCCTCGGTCGCCGGCAGCTCCTGACCGGCCCCGATCCCGGCCCAGAAGCGGCCCGGGTCGCCGTCCCAGGCCCGGCCGCCGACGTGGACCGGACCCCGCACCACGGCCACGGCGGGGGCGCCGGGCGGGAGATCGGCGGCGCCGTCGGTGACGACCCGGGTCGCGGTCGACGGTCGGCCGCTGCCGTCCCCGCCCGCCTGAACGACCCCCGTATCCGCGGCCATACCCGGCCTCCTCGACGCCAACGTGGCGGGATGCAGCTTAGGAGCGGTCCGTCCCCCGGGCGCGGCTCGACCCGGAACCGGGGGTTCCGGGTCGAGTGGAAGGTCTCGGGTGGGATCGCCGGGATGTCTACCCGGAGGGTGCCCGACCCGAGGAGCCCGTTCGTCCGGGCGGACCCTCCGGGTGGGGGCCCGAAGGCGGCGCCTAGACGGTGGCCACCTGCGGGGCGTCGAGGTGCAGCGTGTGGGCCAGGACCTCTTCCTTCGGGTTGACCTTCCGAAGGTGCCAGATGCCGAGGACCGACAGGATCAGCATCAGGCCGGCGCCGACGAAGCTGGCGATGGCGGCGATGAGAGCGATCTGGCCCATCTCCCAGAAGGCGTAGGCCTCGAGGAGCAGACCCCTGAGCGTGGTCCCCTGGAACACGGTGGTCTCGACGGCCTGCAGCTGGGTGGCCTGGGCGCTGCCCTTGGGGGCGGCCATAGCCGCCGCGCTCACCTTGGAGTAGACGCCGTTGTAGGGCATCTCCGAGAGGTGCACGGCGATGAAGTGGTCGGCGTAGGCCTTGGCGGCCGGACCGGACAGCACCTCCTGGCCGGCGTACTGATTGAGGTAGGGCCCGATCTTGGGGCTGGCCAGGGCCGAGCTACCCGCGGCGGGGACATAGATCTGCTGCTGGGCCAGCTGAGTGCGGACGTTGTCGTTGGCGAAATTGTGGCCCCACAGCAGGAGGGCGCCGGCGACCACCAGCACGATGGTGATCACCACTCCGCCGGCGGTGAGAAGGGTGTCGAAGGTCTTGCGACGCATCTCGGGCTCCGTTCCGGCCGGTCCATCCGGCCTCTCGCTTGTTACTGCAATCACATTCTCCGCCCACCCCGACCTCCGGATCAGGGGCGAAAGTCCCTCGTTCCTGACTTGTCCGGATAGGACCTTCGGCCCTCCCGGACGGCCCGGGCCGGACCGACCATGGGGGGACCGGGCCCGGCCCGACCCGGACTCCAGGGCCGGCCGTCGGTTCGAGGAGGACCTTGATGTGCTCGTACTGCGGATGCGGGGCGGAACCGCTTATCACCGCGCTGATGGACGACCACGCGGTCATGGCCGACCTGGCCTACCGGGTGGGCCGGGCCCTGGAGTCGGCCGACCCGGACACGGCCCGGATGCTGATGGGGGAGCTGGCCGGCCGTTTTCGGCGGCACTCTCTGCAGGAGGAGGCCGGGCTGTTCGCCGAGCTGGCCGCCGCCGGGGACGTCTGCGACGCCGGGAGCGAGCTGGAGCGGTTGATGTCCCAGCACGCGCAGCTGCGGGGGTTGCTGGCCTCCGACGAGCTGGTTCTGCAGCCGGAGCGGCTGAGAGCGGTCCTGGCGGACCTGGCCGACCACGCCGAGGCGGAGGAGGACGACCTGTTCCCCTACGCCCTGCAACGGCTTCCGGCCCCGAGCTGGGACCGCATCAACCAGGCGGAAGCGGGTGGCGGCAGCTGACCGCCTACAACTTCTACAACTGAACAGTTGTGGAGTTGTGGTATCGTCTGGGCCATGGGTCTGCCGTCCCCGCTTCCCGACGCTCTGGTGGAGGTGATCGCCCAGCGCTTCCGGGTGCTCAGCGAGCCGACCCGGATCCGGCTCCTGGACGCCCTGCGGGGCGGACCGCTCACCGTGGCGGAGCTGCAGGTCGAGGCGGGCGCCTCCCAGCAGAACGTGTCCAAGCATCTGGCCATGCTCCTGGACGCCGGCATGGTCAGCCGGGCCAGGGACGGCAATCGGGCCCGCTACTCGATCGCCGACGACAGCCTCTTCGATCTCTGCGAGCAGGTGTGCGGGGGTCTGCGCCGCCACCTCGCCGAGATCGACGCGCTCCTACAGATGGAAGGACAACCGACCCGATGAGCAGCACCGTTCCCACCCCGTCCACCCGCTGGCCGTTGGAGCGGGTCCTGTTCGCCATGGGCGGGACCTTCACCCTGGTCTCGGCCCTGCTGGCCGCCACGGTCTCGCCCTGGTTCCTGCTGCTGACCGCCTTCGTGGGGGTCAACCAGTGGCTGTACGTGAGCGTCCGGGCCTGCCCGGCCTCGCTGTTCCTGAAACGGGCGTGCCGCCTGCGCTCCTCGCTGTATCCGACTCCGCCCGGACGCCCGTCGACGCCCGCCGGCGTCTGACCCGCCGGCATCCGCCGGCGCCGTCCGGGGCTGACCCGCCGGCATCCGCCGGCGCGGTCCGGGGCTGACCCGCCGGCGCTGACCCGCCGGGCGGTTCAGGCCACCCGGCCGGCCGGCCCGGCCGGCACCGCCTCGAACACCACCGCCGGGGACCGCCCGAACGGGACCAGGGCCTCGGTGGCGGCGGCCCGGGCGTCCTCGACGGGCAGCCCCAGCACGATCGCCGATCCACCGAATCCGCCCCCGGTCATGCGGGCCCCGGCCGCGCCGGCCCGCTCGGCCGCGTCGACGACGGCGTCCAGCTCGGGGCACGACACCTCGAAGTCGTCGCGCAGCGAGCGGTGCGACGCGCTGAGCAGGTACCCGATGTCCCGGCCGGCGGCCAGGTCGGCCACGGTCTGTTCCACCCGGGCGTTCTCGGTGACCACGTGACGGGCCCGGGCCGCCAGCCGGCCCGAGAGGCCGGCGCCGACCGCGGCCAGATCCGCGGCGCGCAGGTCGGCCAGGCCCAGGGCGGCCGCCGCCGCCTCACAGTCGCGACGCCGGTCGCCGTACCCGCCGGCCGCGTGGTCGTGGCGGACGCCGGTGTCCACCACCACCAGCGGGCCGACCCGCCCCAGCGGCACGGGAATGGTCGTGTCGGCGGCGAAGTCGATCAGCAGGGCGTGACCGGGGCGGGCCAGCAGGACGGCCCGCTGGTCCAGGGTCCCGGTGGGGGCCCCGACGAAGCCGGCCTCGGCGTCGTGGCAGACGGCGACCAGCCGTTCGGGACCCAGGCCGCTGCCGGTCAGGTCGTCGAGGGCCACGGCCACCGCCGCGGTGAGCGCGGCGCTGGAGGACAGGCCGCTGCCGGGAGGCACCGTCGAGTCGACCAGCAGGTCGGCGCCGGGGACCTCGATGCCGGCCCGGGCCAGAGCCCAGGCCACACCGAGCACGTAGCGGGCCCAGCCCGCCGGCCGGCCGGGGCCGAGGTCGTCGAGATCGGCCTCCACCGGAGCCGGCCGTCCGTCGCGCTCCACCTGCTGGCGGGACCAGCACCGCCAACGCCGGTCGGAACGCCACCCGACGGCGACAGTGGTGCGCCGGTCCAGGGCGAAGGGCAGGGCCAGGCCGGCGTTGTAGTCGGTGTGCTCGCCGATGAGGTTGACCCGGCCCGGGCCGGCCCACACCCCGGCGGCGGGTGCGCCGGTCAGCCGGCGCAGGTCGCCGGCCAGGACGCCCGGCGACGGTGCCGTCGCGCCCGGGGCGCCCGGGGCGCCCCGCTCACCGGCGCTGCCCGGGCCGCCAGGGGCGCGGCCGGGACCGGTCACGACAGGGCCAGCCGGGCGGCCCGCAGCTCGGCGGCGGCCGTCTCCGGCGCCACGTCGGTGACGAACGCCCCGCCCGCCAGCTCGGAGCCGGCCAGGTACTTGAGCCGGTCGGGGGCCCGGTTGGGCGGGGCGAACTCCACGTGCAGGTGGCTGACCGGCGCCCACCCGGGGTCGCCGTCGGTCGGCTGCTGGTGGAACGCCATCACGTAGGGCAGCGAGAACCCCCACAACCGGTCGTAGCTGCGGGCCACCACCGACAGGATGTGGGCCAGCCCGTCGCGCTCGGCGTCGTCGAGCTCGGGCAGCGCCGAACGGTGGGCGGTGGGCGCCACGTGCACCTCGTAGGGGAAGCGGGCCCAGAACGGCACCCACGCCACCCAGCCGGCGTCCGCCGCCACCACCCGCCGGCCGTCGACCAGCTCGGCGGCCAGCACGTCGCAGTGCACGCACCGGCCCACCCGGGCGTGGTGGGCCAGGGCCGCCTCCAGTTCCCGGCGGGGCCGGGGCGGGACCTCCGGGTAGCCGTAGATCTGGCCGTGGGGATGCGAGAGCGTGGTACCCACCGTCTCGCCCTTGTTCTCGAACGGCATGACGTAGTCGATGGCCGCTTCGGCGCCGAGGACGGCGGTGCGGTCGGCCCACACGTCCACCAGCATGCGCACCCGCGCCCCGTCCAGCTCCGAGAAGGTGACGGTGTGGTCGTCGGAGTACACCACCACCTCGCACCGCCCGGCGGCCGGGGCGGTGGGGTACAGGTCGGTGGGTTCCACGTCGGGGACCGGCGGCCAGGGGGAGTACGAGGGGAAGAGGTTGTCGAAGGTGACCACCTCGAAGCTGGGGTAGGGGATCTCCGTCGGCTCGCGCCCGGGCAGGGTGGGGCACAGCGGGCAGAAGTCGGCCGGCTTGTAGGTGCGGTTCTGGCGGTGGGTGGCGAAGGTGACCCATTCGCCGGTGGTGGGATCGAAGCGCCGTTCGGTCATGCCGCTACCGGCTCACCGCCGGTCCGGGCCCGGCAGCAGGCTGTACAGGGTGAGCCGGCGGCCGTCCGGTTTGGCCTCGCTCGAGCGCAGCAGGGCCCGGGCCGGGGCCGGCACCGTCTCCGCCCGGGCCGGCCGGGCCGGGCCGGCGCCGTTCCCGCGGTCGGGGTCCGGACGGTCCGGAGCGGCTTCCGTCCCGGTCGGGCCGCCTCCGCCGGGGGCGCTCATCCGGCCTCGAGGGCGCGGTCGGCCCCGAGGGGTACCAGGACGAGCTCGGCGGCCTCGGCCAGCACCCGGCGGGCCTCGGCGGGCAGGCCCTCGTCGCTGATGATCACGTCGGCGGTGTCGAGGGGGGCGATGCGCGACAGGCCGACGGTGCGCCACTTGGTCGAGTCGGCCAGGACCACCACCCGCCGGGCGTTGGCCACCAGCGTCCGGTTGGTCTCCGCCTCGGCCAGGTTGGGGGTGGTGAACCCGGCCTCGGGGTCCATGCCGTGCACCCCGAGGAACAGCAGGTCCACGTACAGGGAGCGGATGGAGGCGTCGGCGACCGGGCCGACCAGGGCGTCGGAGGGGGTGCGCACCCCGCCCGACAGGACCACCGGGGTGGCCGGGTCCTGGCGGTGCAGTTCGGCCGCCGCGCTGAGGGAGTTGGTGAGGACCGTGATGCCGGGCACCGACGGCAGCAGGCGGGCCAGGGACCAGGTGGTGGTGCCGGCCGACAGGGCCACCGAGCTGCCGGGCTGCACCACCGTCAGGGCGGCCCGGGCGATGGCGGCCTTCTCGGCGGTGGCCCGGGCCAGTTTGGCGTCGAAGCCCGGCTCCTCGGCGCTGCGGCCGACCGGCACGGCGCCGCCGTGGACCTTGGTGAGCACGCCGGCGTCCTGCATGCGCTCCAGGTCCCGCCGGACGGTCATCTCCGACACGCCCAGGGCGGCGGCCAGGTCCGCCACCCGCACCGCGCCGGCGCGGGTCAGCTCGTCGGCGATATGCCGGCGCCGCTGGCTAGCGAGCACCGCTCGCCGCCTCGGTCGGGGTTACCGCCGACGCCCCCGCCGGGGCCAGCACCAGGGCCTCGCCGGGGCCGATGTCCACGGCCCCACACAGTAACGAGCCGGTGAGCAGGTCCCGGCGTCGAGTGTCACCTAGGTCCACCGACCGGCCGCCGTCGCTGTGGTTGATGAGGAACAGGTGACCGCCGCGCCCCACCGCTTCCACCCCGGGCGGAACCGGCGCGACCGGGGCCACACCGGCCCGGGAGGCGGCGTGGGCGAGCACCGAGGCCAGGGTGGCGGGGTCGGGGCTGGTGGCCAGGTAGTAGGCCGCGCCCCGGCCGTGGTCGTGCACGGTGGCCGCCGCCTGGCCGGTGAGTGGGCCGGTTGCGACGGTCAGTAGCGTCCGCGCTCCCCGCCCCTGGACCCGCTCCTGCCAGCGTCGGGCCGTGGATCCGGGGTGGGCCAGGGGGCCGGCCAACCCGTCGGTCTCCCCGGGTGCCATGGGCGCGAACTCCTCCACCCGCAGGCCCAGCAGGTCCTGCCACGGGGCCGGGTAGCCGCCCAGGCGGATCCGGTCGTGGGGGTCGACGATCCCGGAGAAGTAGGTGACCACGGCGACGCCCCCGTCGCGGACGTAGCCGGCCAGGTTGGCGGCGGCGGCGTCGCTCACCAGGTACAGCCACGGGACCACGACCAGGCGGTATCCCGACAGGTCGGCCGCCGGATGGGCCACGTCGGTCACGATCCCGGCGTCGAACAGGGGGCGGTACATCTCGACCAGCAGGTCGGCCTGGCGCAGGTCCGCCGAGGGGTGCGAATCCAGCTCCAGGCCCCACCAGCTCTCCCAGTCGAGCAGCATGGCCGCGTCGGCGCCCACCGGGGTGCCGGCCACCGGCTGCAGGCGTTGCAGGTCGGCCCCGAGGGCGACGACATCCCGCCACATGCGGGTGTCGGTGCCGGCGTGGGGGAGCATGCCGCTGTGAAATTTCTCGGCGCCGGCGGCTGACGCCCTCCACTGGAATTGCAGCACCGCGTCCGCACCCCGGGCCACCGCCTGCAGGCTCCAGGTCCGGAACTGGCCTCTCGCCTTGGGGGCGTTGACACCGCGCCAGTTGACCGCCCCGGGCGCCTGTTCCATCAGGTACCACGGCCGCCCGTTCCCGAGCGACCGGGTCAGATCGGCGACCAGGGCGGCGCCCACGTGGGCGTCGGGATCGGCGGGGTCGGGGTAGCGGTCCACCGACACCAGGTCCATGGCCGCCGCCCACGCCCACCCGTCGGTGGGCCGGAACAGGCCCATGAGGTTGGTGGTCACCGGCACGGCGGGGGTGGCCGCCCGGAGGACCTCCTTCTCCGCCGCGTAGCAGGCCAGCAACTCGTCGTTGCTGAACCGGGCGTAGTCCAGCTGGTGGGTCGGGTTGGGGAAGGTGGGGGCGGCCCGGGGCGGCAGCACCTCGTCGAAGGACCGGTACCGCTGGCTCCAGAAGGCGGTGCCCCACGCCCGGTTCAGCCCGTCGATGTCGTCGTCGTAGCGGCGCCTCAGCCAGGTCCGGAACGCCGCCGCCGACACGTCGCAGTAGCAGGCCGGCACGTGGCAGCCGTACTCGTTGCCGATGTGCCACAGCTCCAGGGCCGGGTGGTCCCCGTAGCGCTCGGCCAGGCGGGACGCCAGGTCCACCGCGGCGGCCCGGTAGGCCGGTGAGCTCGGGCAGTAGTGCTGGCGGCCGCCGGGTGACAGCCGCACACCGGTGGCGGTGACCGGCAGGATTTCCGGGTGGACGGCGACCAGCCACGGCGGGGGGGACGCCGTGGCGGTCGCCAGGTCCACGCCGACCCCGCCGTCGTGCAGCAGGGTCAGCACGCGGTCCAGCCAGCCGGCGTCCAGGTCCCGGCCGGGGCCGGACTGCAGTTCGCCCCAGGCGAACACCCCGACGGTGACCAGGTCGACGCCGGCCTCCGCCATCAGGGCCACGTCCTCGGCCCACACCTCCTCCGGCCACTGCTCGGGGTTGTAGTCGCCGCCGTAGCGGATCCCGCCACGGGTCAAAGCTTGACGCTCCCCGCGGTCAGGCCGGACCGCCAGAACCGCTGCAGGGACAGGAAGGCGATGACCAGGGGTATCACCGAGACCAGGGCGCCGATGATCACGTAGCTGACCAGCTGCGGAGCCTGCCCGTACTGGTCGTTCCACGAGTACAGGCCCAGGGTCACCGGGTACAGCCGCTGGTTGGACAGCATGACCAGGGGCAGGAAGAAGTTGTTCCAGATGGCCACGAACTGGAACAGGAAGATGGTGACCAGCGCCGGGGACATGATGCGGGCGGCGATGCTGACGAAGGTGCGGAACTCGCCGGCGCCGTCGAGGCGGGCCGCCTCCAGCAGCTCGTCGGGGACCGACGCGCTGGCGTAGATGCGGGCCAGGTACACCCCGAAGGGGCTGACGATCGAGGGGAGGAACACCGACCAGTAGGTGTCGGTCAGATGCACCTTGCTCATGAGCAGGTACAGCGGCAGGGCCAGGGCGGTGGCCGGGACCAGCACGCCGCCCAGGATGATCGAGAAGATCAGCTCGCGTCCCCGGAACTCGTACTTCGCCAGGGCGAACCCGGCGGCGGCGGAGAGTGCCGTCGCCAGCAGGGCCCCCACCCCGGCGTACAGCACCGTGTTGAGCAGCCAGCGCAGGTAGATGTCCCCGTTGTAGGTGAACAGGCCGGTGAGGTTGCGCCACAGGTCGAAGTGGCCGAACCACAGCCCCTCGCTGGAGTACAGGCTGCTCGGTCCCTTGGTGGAGGACACGACCAGCCACCAGGCCGGCAGCAGGAAGTAGATCCCGACCACGAACAGGATGGCGGTGGTGAGGATGCTGCCCTTGGTGTAGACCGGCCCGGGTCGCCGCCCGGAGCGGGTCCGGGAGAGCGGGGCGGGGTCGCGCTCGGGTCGGACGGTGGATTCGGCGAGCACGGCTACCTCCCCAGCCCGCCGCGCCGCGACGTGAGGCGCAGGAAGCCGAACGACAGGATGAAGGTCCCGACCGCGAGTATGACGGCGATGGCCGCTGCCTCGTTGGGGTTGTTGGCGGTGAACGCCTGGGTGTAGGCGTCCAGGTTGGGGGTGAACGTGCTCGAGATGTTGGTGGTCACCGCCCGCAGCACCTGGGGCTCGCTGAACAGCTGCAGGGTGCCGATGATCGAGAACACCGCGGTCAGCACGACGGAGGAGAACACCATCGGCAGCTTCACCCGGGTGGCGATCTTCCACTCGCTGGCCCCGTCCATCCGGGCCGCCTCGTAGAGCTCCTTGGGGATGGCCTGCAGGCCGGCGTAGATGATGAGCATGTTGTAGCCGGTGTACTCCCAGGTGACGATGTTGGCGATCGACCACAGGACGGTGTGGACCCCGAGGAAGTTGACCGACCCGAACCCCATGGTCTTGAGCCCGCTGACGATCGGGCTCAGGCCGGGCAGGTACAGGAACGACCACAGGATCGAGGCGATCACCCCGGGGATGCCGTAGGGCAGGAAGAACGCCGGCCGGAAGAACCGCTGGAAGCGGGCCGCCGCCGAGTCCAGCAGCATGGCCAGCAGGGTGGCGAAGACCAGCATGACCGGGATCTGGACCACCCCGAACAGGAGGACCCGCTCCAACCCGCTCACGAACCCGCTGCTCGACAGGGCCTGGGTGTAGTTGGCGAAGCCGGCGAACACCGTCCCGGTCGGGCCCAGCCCCAGCCCCGAGACGTGGACCCGGTAGAGGCTCTCGTAGATGGCGTAGCCGATCGGCACGAGGAAGAACACCGTGAACAGCAGGGCGAACGGGGCCAGGAACAGGGCCGGCGCCCCCTGGATACGCTTCCGGGCAGCGCGCCGCCGCGGCGGTGCCGCGACGGCCACTGCGGCCTCCTGGGTGATGGCGGTCACCGGGGGTCGGCTCCGCCTAGCCGGCCTTCACCGAGAAGCCCTGCTGCTTCATGGTGGCCAGCGTCTCGGACTGGGTCTTGGCCAGGGCCGACGACAGCGTCCCGCTGCCGCCGGCGGCGGCCGAGAAGGCGTCGCCCAGCTGGGTGAAGCTGGTGCTCATGATCGGTCCCCACCGGAACTTGGTGTTCACCTGGGTGGCACCCTGGGCGAACACCTGCCAGATGTTCTGCCCACCGTAGAACGCCACCGGGGAGTTGTCGGCCGACTGCTTCTCACCCTGGGCGTCGGCCGGGTACAGGCCCCCCTTGGTGATCAGATCGGTGATGCTCTGCTGGTCGGTGTTGAGCCAGGCAGCGAACTCGGCGGCCTGCTTGGGGTGCTTGGAGTCCTTGAACACCACCGTCGTCGACCCGCCGTAGTCGCCGTCGCTGGCCGTGGACCCCCAGCCGGGGAGGGGAGCCACCCGCCAGTCGCCGGACGTGCTGGCGGCGTTGGTCAGGATGGTGTTCTCTCCCCACACCGCGCTGGGCCAGGTGAGGATGGTCCCGTCCGACAGGTCCTTGTACCACCCGTTGGCGAAGTCCGGCTCCACCTTGACCAGGTGCTGGGCGATCAACTGCTGCCACAGGTTGGCGACCTGGTTGGAGGTGCTGCTGGTGAAGTTGACCACCCACGAGTTGCCCGAGGTGGTGAACCAGTCGGCCCCCGCCTGCCATTCCAATCCGGCGAACCACTGCGTGTCGGCCGCCGGGAACGAGGCGATGTAGGCGTTCGGGTTGGCGGCGTGCAGCTTCTGGGCGTCGGCCAGGTACTGCTGCCAGGTGGTGGGGACGGTCAGGCCGTACTTCTTGAACAGGTCCGCCCGGTAGAACAGGGCCTCCGGGCCGATGTCCTGGGGCACGGCGTACACGGCCGAGCCCAGGCTCACCTGGTCCCAGGTCCAGCCCAGGAAGTCGCTCTTGTAGCTGTTGACGTAGGAGGAGATGTCGGTCACGCCGCCCACGTGCTCGAAGTTGGGCAGCACCGAGTACTCCACCTGGCCCAGGTCAGGGGCGTTGCCGGCCTTCAGGGCGCTGAACATCTTGGCGTAGGTGCCGGCCGTCCCCGAGGTCGTCTCGTCCAGGTGCACCTGGATGCTCGGGTGGCTCTGGTTCCACAGATCCACCGCCGACTGGATTCCCGGCACCCAGCTCCAGAACGTCAGGTTCACGGTCGGCCCGGAGCTGGACGAGCCCGACCCGGCGCCGGAACCGCCGGCGGTCGACGGCGCCCCCGAGGCGGAGCTGTGCGATCCGCTCGATCCGCAGGCGGCGACGAGCAGCGACGCCGCGGTGGCCGCGCCGGCGAGGGTCAGGCGGGAGCGCGAGCGCGACCGGGTGGTGCGTGACATGGAGTCCTCCTCCGATTCAGGTGGTGCAGGTGGTTCCCCCCGTGGGCGCTGAACCACCACAGTCGCACAGCAATCCACACGGCTCCCGTGCAGATTCGCACGAGTATGAACATTTGTATAACACGGGTCGACCACAACTGCAAGGGTCAGCTCACAACCGCTCACAACCGAACAGCCGTGCCGGCCGTCCCTGCACCCCCGCCGGGCCCGTTAGAAGCGGGGTCTGCGCCCCCCGGGCCGGTTCAGGACCCGGCGGCGGTCCCCAGCAGTTCCCGGGTGACGGCCAGGCCCCAGTCGTCCAGGGCGGCCAGGGGATCGCTCGACGACACCAGGCCCCCGACGGCGCGCAGGTGGTCGGCCCACTCCTCGCGCCGCTCCACCCCGGGCCGGGCCAGCAGGCAGTCCGGGTCGTTGACCCAGAAGCGGCCGTCCATCCAGGTCCGGGCCGAACCGGCCAGCACGGCGGAGCGGCCGCCGGGCTGGCTGACGTCCCCGTCGGGCGGCTCCCACGCCGGCATCACGTCGGGGCTGACCCGCATGGCGTCCACCAGCCCCAGGCTGGCCAGGATGGGCGCCCCGCACCCCAGGACGGTGGCGTCCGGGCCGGCCGCGTCGCGCAGGAGGGCCATCCCGTCCCGGTAGGCGGTCAGGGCGTCGAGGTCCCGGTAGCGCCTGCCGGCCATGGCCGCGGCGTAGAGGAAGTCGAACTTGAAGTAGGTCACCCCCAGGTCCGCCAACCGGCGGACGCAGCGGTGCAGGTACCCGGCGGCGCCCGGGTGGGTGACGTCGACCACCCGCAGGGGGGAGTCCCAGTTGAAACCGGCGGTTGCATCGGGTACCAACCAGTCGGGGTGTTCCGAGGCCAGCCGGCTGCCCTCGACGGCCAGGAACGGGGCCAGCCAGATGCCCACCCCCCGGCCCCGGTCCCGCAGCTCCCCGACGGTGGCGCCGAGGTCGCCGAAGCGGGGATCCACCGCGTCCCAGTCGCCGATGGCGGCCTGCCAGCCGTCGTCGATCTGGATCACCTCCACCCCGATTCCCAGTCGGCGGGCGTCGGACTCGTTGGTCAGGATGTCGGCGGCGGTGACGTCGCGCCAGTAGCAGTACCAGCTGCACCACACCGGGGGCACCGGGTGGGGGGAGCCCACGCCGGCCCGGGCGGCCAGCCCGGCCGCCCAGTCGGCGAGCGCGGCGGGCACCGGGCCGGCGGCCTCGCTCACCTCCACCGGGCCGTCGGCGGTCACCAGCAGGCGGCCGGGGGCGACCAGCTCGGCGCGCAGCGACGGCACCGTCGCCGGCAGGCCGGTGCCCGCCACCAGCCGGACCGGGCCGCCGTCGCCGGGATCGACGGCCATGACACCTTCCGCCTGGAAGCCGGTGGCCGGCGCCGGCCGTTCCGGCCGGAAGGCCATGGTCTGCCACACCGCCCGGCGGGGGCGGGGGGAGGCGGCTGTCACCGGGTAGGTGCCCTCCGGGCTCCAGGACTGCCACCCGGTTTCATGGACCACCGCCCGGCGGGGGTCGACCTGGAGCTCCAGTACCGGGGTGAAGTCGGCGGTCACGGCTGCAGTCTGGCAGCCCGCCGCGGGCCGGTCAGTCCGAGTGGCCGTCCCTCAGACCGAGGGCGGCGCCGGCCGCCGCCCCGGCCGCGACCAGGCCACCCACCAGCTGCCGGCGGTGGACCGCCGCCCACAGCACCGGGTCGTGCTTGTGGGCCTTGCTCTGGAACGGGCCGTCGGTGCCGGCGTCGGCCCGGGCGTCCTGGGGCTCCCACAGGTTCGGTCCCCGCCGCGGCGCGTCCTGGCCGTACTGCTGGGACTTGACCCCGCTGCGGCCCAGGTACAGGTCCAGCAGCTTGGGGGCCAGCCGCTCGCCCAGGATGGTGCCGGCGGTGGGCAGCCCGACCCACAGGTTGCGTCGCGGGTGCTCCACCAGGTGGACGATCCCCTTGGCGGCCAGCGCCGGCTCGAAGATGGGCGGCACCGGCATGGGGTGCTTGGGCATCTTGTTGAGGTTCCAGTCGAACTGGGGGGTGTTGAGGCCGGGCAGCTGCACCATGCACAGCTTCACCTTGCTCTTCTCGTGGGCCAGCTCGGTCATGACCGACTCGCTGAACCCCTTGACGGCGTGCTTGGCGGCGCAGTACGGCGCCTGCAGCGGTATGGACCGGTAGGCCATGGCCGACCCCACGTTGACGATGACCCCCCGGTTGCGGGGCCGCATCACCTCGAGGGCGGCCATGGTGCCGTGCACCTGGCCGTAGAAGGTGACGTCCATGACCCGCCGGAACTCCGTCATCGAGGTCTCCCACGAGAAGGCCAGGGTGCCGACGAAGGCCACGTTGACCCAGGCGTGGATCTCACCGAGCTCCCGTTCCACCCGGCGGGCGGCCTCGTGCACCGCCGCCTCATCGGCCACGTCCACCTCGACGGCCAGGCCCCGGCGGCCGGCCTTGCGGACGTCGGCCACCGCCGCGTCGAGACCGGCCTCACCCCGGGCCAGGACGGCCACGTCGTAGCCCTTCTCGGCCAGGCGCTGCACCGTGGCCCTTCCGACACCTGCACTGCCACCTGTAACTACTGCCACCATGCTGTGGGCCACGACGTGGGACTCCTTTTCCTCGGTTTGCTCTGATCCGCGTCGAACCGGGCCGCGCCGATGCGCCGCCGCAGCCGATCCGCCTGCCGGTCCTCTACCCGATTCCGGGCTGCCAACACGGGTGGGTCAGCCGTCCCCGTCTGGGTAAAGAGGCCGTGTCACGGCCCAGTTGCCGGATCCAGGAATAGGGCCAGATCCAGGAAAAAGGAAGGAGGTCCGGTGAACCGGACCCGAGGTTACGCACCCATAGGCGACTACGCCCTGATCGGAGACGGAAACGGCTGCGGCCTGGTCAACCGGGACGGCTCCATCGACTGGCTGGCCGTGCCCGCGGTAGACGAACCGCCGCTGCTGGCGGCCATGGTGGACGCCGAACAGGGCGGATGGTTCCACATCCGTCCCACCGGCGACTACCAGGTCACCCGCCGCTACCTGGAGGGAACCATGGTGCTCGAGACGGTGTTCGAGACCGCCGCCGGGTCCCTCCGGGTGACAGACGCGCTGACGGTGGGGTTCCGGGGCCTGTTGCCGTGGAGCGAGCTGGCCCGGCGGGTCGAGGCGGTTGACGGCCCGGTGGAGTTCGAGTGGGAGTTGCGGCCCGGCAGCCGCCTGGCCACCGTCCGGCCGTGGGTGCACTGGCGCGACGGGACGCCCTTTGTCCTGGCCGGAGACCTGCTCAGCGCCCTGGTCCTCGACTCCGCCGGCGAGCCCCAGGTCGATCACCGCGGCGTCCGGGGGCAGGCCACGCTCCAGCCGGGCCGGACCGCCATGGTCACGCTGGTCAGCAGCCGGGACGCCCCCCTGCTCCTCTCCGGAGCCAACGATGTGCAGCGGCGCCTGGACCACACGGTGCAGTACTGGAAGGACTGGTCCGCCCTCATCGACTACGACGGCCCGTTCGCGGATGAGCTGCGCCGTTCGGTGCTGGTCCTCAAGGGGCTGTCCAACACCCGCACCGGCGCCCTCGCCGCGGCCGCCACCACCTCCCTGCCCGAGGTGGTCGGTGAGCAGCGCAACTACGACTACCGCTTCGGCTGGGTGCGGGACGCGTCGTTCATGCTGGACGCCTTCGCCACCGTCGGCCTGAGCGAGGAGGTGGACGCCTCGCTGGGCTGGTTGCTGGGCGGGGTGGCCCGCACCGCGCCGGCCGTCCATGTCATGTACAAGCTCGACGGCACGCCCGCCCCGGGGGAGGAGCAGAAGCTGGAGATACTCGACGGGTACCGGGGGTCCAGGCCGGTGACCATCGGCAACAAGGCGGCGGTGCAGCGCCAGATCGGCGCCTACGGCGACCTGTTCGGGGCGGTCGCCCGCCACGTCCGCCAGGGGGCCCACCTGGACACGTCCACGGCGCTGATGCTGGCCCAGCTGGCCGACCAGGTCTGCGACGAGTGGCCCCTGCCCGGCGCCGGCATCTGGGAGCTGGGCGACGAGCGGAACTACACCATCTCGCTGATCAACAGCTGGACGGCCCTCCACCTGGCCTGCGAGCTGGTCGAGAAGGGCCAGATCCCCGACACCCACGCCGGCCGCTGGCGCCAGGCCGCCGACGCGGTGCACGCCTGGACCGACGAGCACTGCTGGTCGGAGACCAAGCGGTCATACACCTTCTACGCCGGCACCGACGACCTGGACGCCTCGGTGCTGCTGGCCGCCCGCAACGGGTTCCTCGCCGGGGACGACCCCCGCCTGTGGTCGACCATCGACGCCGTCCGCCGGGAGCTGACCGCCGAGGGCCCGTGGCTGTACCGCTACACCGCTGCGGCCAAGGAGGAGCACGCCTTCGTGTGCTGCACCTTCTGGTGCGTGGAGGCCCTGGCCCTGGCCGGCCGGGTGCAGGAGGCGGGCGAGATGCTCGAAGGAGCGCTGGCCGCCTCCAACGACGTGGACCTGTGGTCGGAGGAGCTGGACCCGAGGTCCGGCGACCTGCTGGGCAACTTCCCCCTGGGACTGTCCCACCTGTCGGTGGTGGGCGCCATCACCGCCTACCACCGGGCCCGCCAGGCCGAGCAGTCCTGACCCGCCGAGCGGCGCCCGGATCAGCGGAACCGGGCGCCGGTCAGGGCGGCCACGCTCTCGTCCTTGTGCACCCGCTCGTCGAAGCTGATCATCCTGAACAGGTCGGCCACGCTGTCGAGGTCGGCGTAGTCGGTGGCGAAGGCGCTCTCGAACGGTAGGGCCTCCCACTCGGGGTGCTCGTCCACCAGCAGGGCGTACTCGTGCTCGGCGTGGTCCTCGAAGTCGGCGTTGAGCCGGTAGCTCCACGCCGGCCTGATCACGAACATCAGCCACGACAGCTGGTAGTAGACGAACGCCAGCAGCTGGGGGAACAGCGTGTAGCGGACCCAGCCCTCCTCGGCCCCGCTGGCGGCGATCATCTCCTCCAGGATGAGCAGGTGCCACTGCTCGTTGTCCTCCTGGTTGCGTGACTCGGTGACCCGGTCGAAGATGCGCCGGGCGAAGTCGGGCCGGCGGTGGGTGTGGGTGATGGCGATGTAGGCCACCTGCTCCCAGCTCTGGTACGGGACCCGGGCCACCAGCTCCAGGACCTTGAACTTCGACAGGGTGCGCTTCTTCCCGTAGACCGCGTCGAGCAGGGCGAACAGGACCCGGGCCGCCGCCCCGTAGGTGCGGCGGGGTTCGGACAGGGTGCGCCGGTGCGATTCGCCCAGCTCGGCGTGGGACAGGCGGGCCATGGCCCCCTGGGCGGCAGGGCTGGTCAGCCCCGCCGGACGGACCTGCGGGTCGGGGGTGTGCGACATGGGCTCTCCTCTGGTCGGGCCGGTCAGCCGGGTGGGGCGGCCTGCAGGCCGGTGCACACCACCGACAGCATCCGGTCCGGGGACCAGTCGCTGCCCTCCCCGGCGAAGGCGCAGCTGCCCATGATCAGGGCGAACAGGTCGGACACGGTCACGTCGGGGCGGACCTCGCCGGCCGCCTGAGCCCGTTCTAGCAGCTGTCCGAACACCTGCTCCACCTCGGCCTTGGGCCCGGCCGCGGCCTGCTTGATGTCCACCCCGGCCCCGACCAGGGCGTCGATCAGGTTCCGCTTGGCCGACGCCTCCACCGCCAGGCGGCCCATGAACTCGAACAGGGCCCGGCCCGGGTGCCCGCTCTCCAGGGCGGCGTGGCCGTCGGCGGCCAGTCGCTGCATGTGCTCCACCACCACCGCCTCGAACAGGGCCTCCTTGGTGGGGAAGTGGCGGTAGAGGGTGCCGGCCCCCACGCCGGCCCGCTCGGCGATGCGGTCCACCGGCACCCCCAGGCCGTCCTGGGCGAACGCCTGGTCGGCGGCGGCCAGTATCAGCTCCCGGTTGCGCCGGGCGTCGGCTCTCACCGCCGGATCACCGGGGCGGCCGCGGTCACGGGGATAATCCGTTGACAAACGGAACGATCGTTCCGTATAGTGGTCGACGAATCGGAACGCACGCTCCGATTATACCGCCCCCCTCGGAAGAACCCAGACCAAGAAACAAGAAAGAAGTGCCATGGCCACCACATCCGAAGGCCTCTACACCTCCCTGCCCGCCCCCGCCGGCTCGCCCGATCCCCGCCGGTTCAAGGCCCTGGCGGTGATCGCCATCGCCCAGCTCATGATCGTTCTCGACGCCACCGTGGTCACCATCGCCCTGCCCTCGGCCCAGCACGCCCTGCACATCTCGGTGGCCGACCGCCAGTGGGTCATGACCGCCTACACGCTGGCCTTCGGTGGCCTGCTGCTGCTCGGCGGCCGCATCGCCGACTATCTGGGACGCAAGCGCATGTTCGTGCTCAGCCTGCTGGGCTTCGCCGCGGCCTCGGCCCTGGGCGGCCTGGCCCAGAGCCCGGCCATGCTCTTCGGGTCCCGGGCCCTGCAGGGGGCCATGGCCGCCCTGATGGCCCCGGCCGCCCTGTCGCTGATCACCGTCACCTTCACCGAGGCCCGGGAGCGGGCCCGGGCATTCGGGGTGTACGGGGCCATCGCCGGCGGCGGCGCCGCCATCGGGCTGATCCTGGGCGGCCTGCTCACCCAGTACATCTCGTGGCGGTGGACCCTGCTGATCAATGCCCCCATCGCCGTAGGTGCGGCCCTGGCCGCCACCCGGCTGGTGGCCGAGAGCCGGGCCGAGCGCGGCTCCCACTACGACCTGCCCGGCGCCTTCACCTCCACCGCCGGCCTGGTGGCCCTGGTGTACGGGTTCAACCGGGCCGAGACGGCCGGGTGGGGTTCGGCCGGCACCCTGTCGCTGGTGGCGGCGGGGCTGGGGCTGCTGGCGGTGTTCGTCCTGATCGAGCTGCGTACCTCCAGCCCGCTGCTGCCCCTGCGGGTGGTGGTCGACCGGAACCGGGGCGGCTCCTACCTGGCTTCGCTCCTGGCCGGCATCGCCATGTTCGCCACCTTCCTGTTCCTGACCTACTACCTCCAGCAGACCCTGGGGTACTCGGCCATCCGCAGCGGGTTCGCCTTCCTGCCGTTCTCGGTCGGGATCGTCACCGGCGCCACCCTCTCCAGCCGGCTGCTGCCCCGGGTCGGGCCCCGGCCGCTCATGTTCGGGGGCTTCGCCCTGGCCGCCGTGGGCCTGCTGGTCTTCGCCCAGGTGCACGCCGACAGCACCTACTTCGCCCACATCCTGCCCCCGGAGCTGCTGATGAGCCTGGGCATGGGCACCAGCTTCGTGCCGCTCAGCAGCACCGCCCTGATCGGGGTGGATGCCGCTGACGCCGGGGTGGCCAGCGCCCTGGTCAACACCACCCAGCAGACCGGCGGCTCGCTGGGCGTGGCCCTGCTCAACACGGTGGCCGCCTCGGCCACCACCGGCTATCTGGCCGGTCACGGGCCGGCTGCCGTCCGGGCCGCCGCCGTTCACGGCTACACCACCGCCTTCCTGGTGAGCAGCGCCCTGCTGGCAGCCGCCTCGCTGGCCTGCCTGTTCCTGCTGCGGGCCTCCCGCCGCGACGTGTCGGTGGAACCGGACCTGGTGGCCGTCTGACCGGCCCCTGACCCGGCCCCGGCGCCCGGCGCCGGGGCCCGGTTCGGGGTAGCCTCGTCTCCTGCTCAAGCAGGGAGGCTCGATCGGATGCGGCGCTTCGCCCGTCGGCGGGAGCTGAAGGATCTGGAGGCGGCCCGCCTCCTGGTGTCCGACGCCGAGCGCCAGGCGCTCGAGCGGGCCGAGCAGCTGCGCCGGGAGGCCGAGGACGTCGCGGCCGGGGCCGGCGTGCGGGCTGCCGGGGTGACCCTGCCGCCCGCCGGGGTGACTGAGCCGGCCGGGGCCGGCGTGCCGGCTGATGTGACCGTGCCGGCTGATGTGACCGTGCCCGCCGGGGTGAGCGTGCCCGCCGGGGCCGGCGTGCCGGCTGGGGCGGGCGGGGCGCCGGGCATGCCGTCCGCGCCGTCGGGGGCGACCCTGTCGCCGGGACCCGCCGGGGCGGCTCCCCGGTCGTGGACACCGGTCGACGCCGAGGCCATACCGGAGCTGGCCGCCACGGTCAGGGAGGCCGAGGAGGTGCTGACGTCGGCCCTCACCGCGGCGGAGCGCGAGACGGCCCGGGCGGTGCAGGCCAGGGAGGACGCCGAGCGCATCCGCCGGCTGGCGGTGGAGGACGCCGAGAGGATCCGGGCGGCGGCCCGGATCGGGGCCCGGGAGGAGGCCAGCCGGGTCCTGGCCGGCGACGTGGCCCAACTGAACGCCGGCCTCGACCGGACCCGCACCGCGCTCGAGGCGCTCCGGGTCCGCCTGGCCACGACCATGGAACTGCTGGACCGCCACACGGAGCGGTCCGGGCGAATGGACTGAGCGCCGGCCGCGCAGGTTTTCTGTGGGTCATCCGCTGAAGATCGGGTAGCTGTACGGCGCTCAGAGCCCAGCGGAGCGGGTGACAACCGCCCGGAAGGAGTCCCGCCCCTCAGTGCTTCAGCGCGCCGAGATCGACTGCGCCGCCGACCCCCAGGCGGTCCGCCACGCCCGTTCGTTCGTGGCGTCCACCCTGCGGTCCTGGCGCCTTCCCGATCTGGTCGAGACGGCGGAGCTGCTGGTCAGCGAGGTGGTGACCAATGCCATCCTCCACGCCGCCAGCCCGTTCCGGCTGACCGTCGAATGCCGGACGCCCAGGATGGTCTCGGTGGAGGTGCGCGACAGCTCGGGGGCGGCGCCGGTCCTCACCTCCCCGGCCCAGGACGCCACCCACGGCCGGGGCCTGCTGCTCATCGAGCTGCTGGCGTCCCGCTGGGGCTGGCGGCCGGTGGAGGGCGGCAAGGTCGTGTGGTTCGAGCTCACCGGATAGGGCCGGTACCGGCCGGCCGCCGGTAGGGTCGATGGCGATGGCAGCCATACCTTCGAAGCTCCGGACCGGCCCCGTCCCGGGGGTGGCCGGATCGTTGCTGGCGGCGGGAGTGGGTGGCCTGGGCGCCCGGAAGGCTCCGGCCGTGTACGGGAGGCTGGACAAGCCCCGGTGGGCGCCGCCGGCCTCGCTGTTCGGTCCGGTGTGGACCGCCCTCTACGCCGCCATGGCCGTGTCCCTGTGGCGGGCCCGGCGAGCCGACCCCGACCGCTCCGGCGGCCTGGCCGCCCTGCACGCCGGGCAGCTGGCGCTCAACGCGGCGTGGCCGTGGGCGTTCTTCTCGGCCCGCTCCCGCCCGGCTTCGCTGGGGGTGATCGCTGCTCTGGACGTGGCGGTGGCCGCCGAGGTGGTGGTGGCCGGCCGCCGGGACCGGGTCGCCGCAGCCCTGCTGGTTCCCTACCTGGGCTGGAGCCTGTTCGCCACCGCCCTCACCGTCGCGGTGGGCGACCCGGGCCGGGTCCCCCAGGGCTAGGACGGTTCAGCCGGCGATCCGGGCCCCGGCCCGGGCCAGCTCGTCCAGGGTGGCCGGTGTGCGGGCGGCGTCGACGTCGGCGGTCAGGGGCGCCAGCACCCGGGTGGCGAAGCCCTCCCCTAGAGCGTCGAGCGCGGTGGCCCTGACGCAGAAGCTGGTCGCGATCCCGACGATGTCCACCCGGTCCACCCCGTGGTGGCGCAGGAAGGGACCCAGCTGCTCACCGTCGGGGGTGCGGCCCTCGAACCCGCTGTATGCCGCTTCCTTCTCGCCCTTGGAGACCACCACGGTGCGGTCGGGCAGGTGCAGGTCCGGGTGCCAGGCGGCGCCCTCGGTGTCGGCCACGCAGTGCTCCGGCCACGTCTCCTGGTAGTCGGGTTCCTCCCCTGCCGGGGCGAAATGACGGCCCGGATCCACGTGCCAGTCCCGGGTGGCCACCACCACCGAGTACAGGTCCCCGGCCGCCTCTATCAGGTCGGTTATGCCGGCGGCGGCCGCCTCTCCGCCAGGAACGGCCAGCGACCCTCCCTCGCAGAAGTCCCGCTGCACGTCCACGACGATCAGCGCAGTACCCACAACCACGACGCTACCGCTGGGACCGGCGTAGTTTCTGGGGTAGGAGGTCATTTGCATGCAACGAGTAGCCGAGGTCGTGCGCCGGTCCGTGGACGAGGGCAGGGAGGCGGTGATCGGCCGGGTGATCGACCTCAAGGGTTTCTCCACCCTGCCCGTGGACGAACTGGTGGCCATCGACGACACCGGCGGGTTCCACGGGGAGCTGCTGGGCCGCACCGGAGCCGAGAAGCTGGGACTGGCGGCGGCCGGCCTGCTCGGCGGCGCCGGCCGGCTGGAGACGGTCAACGTGTCCATCCACGGCCCCACCGTCAAGGAGCTGGGCCTGGCCTGTGGCGGCCAGGCCGAGGTGCTGCTCCAGCCGGCGTCGGCCATCCCGCCCCAGGTGTGGTCGCTGCTGGCCGAGCGGGCCCCGGTGGCCCTGATCACGGTCATCGACGGGCCGGCTGCCGGCCCCGACGCGGTGGCGGTGGACCGGGACGGGCGGACCTGGGGCCGTCTGGCCGAGCGGGCCGCGTCGGCCGCCGGGGAGCTGGCCGGCCAGGCCAAGGCCCTGCTGGCGGAGGGCCGCAACAGCACCCGCCGGGTGGAGACCGATGCCGGGGTGGCGCTGATCGAGGCGTGGGTGCCCGCCCCCCGGCTGGTGGTGGTCGGCTCCGGCGAAGTGGTCGCCGCCATCGAGGCCCAGGCCGGTCTGCTCGGGTGGGAGACCAGGGCCACCGACTCCACCGACGTGGACGACCTCCTGGACTGGGCAGGGGCCACCGCCGCCCTGATCGTGCTCAGCCACGACCCCCACATCGACGTGGCGGTGCTGGCCGCCGGGCTGGCCCGGCCCACCCCCTACATTGGGGCGATGGGGTCGCGGGGCACCCAGTCCCGCCGGCTCGAGCGGCTGGCGGCGTCCGGGCTGGCGGCGGAACAGCTCGAGCGCATCCACCGGCCCATCGGCCTCAACCTGGGCGGCCGCCGTGCTCCCGAGGTGGCCCTGGCCATCGTCGCCGAGATCCTGGCCGGCCACTGCGGGCGGGACGCCCGGCCCCTGCGCGACACCAGCGGCCCCATCCACTGAGCACGGCCGGTCCACCACCCGGTCGGATCGGGCCCGTTCCCCCTACATTGGGGGGTCCGAAAGGACCGCCACATGAGCACCATCGATCTGACCCCTGCCGTGGATGTGCGCCGGGCCGGCGATCGCTTCGAGACCCGGCTGGGATGGCTGGACTCCAGGCACAGCTTCAGCTTCTCCGGTCACCACGATCCGGCCAACACCCACCACGGGCTGCTGCTGGTCAACAACGACGACACCGTTCTGGCCGGCACCGGCTTCGAGACCCACCCGCACCGGGACATGGAGATCGTCACCTGGGTGCTGCAGGGGTCACTGGTGCACCAGGACTCGGAGGGCCACGCCGGGGTGATCTACCCCGGCTTGGCCCAGCGGATGAGCGCCGGCACCGGCATCCTGCACTCGGAGAAGAACGACAGCTGGCGCATCGGCGGTGACCGCCACCGGGAGCCGGTGCGCTTCGTGCAGATGTGGGTCGTCCCCGACGAGGGTGGCATCACCCCCGGCTACGAGCAGCTGGAGATCGACCACGAGCTCCTCGCCGGGGGGCTGGTGACGGTGGCGTCGGGGATGGACCGACACGCCGGGGCGGCGGCCATCCGCATCCAGAACCGCTACGCCGCCCTGCACGCCGCCCGCCTCCAGCCGGGTCAGAGCGTCGAGCTGCCGGAGGCCCCGTTCCTGCACCTGTTCCTGGCCCGGGGCCAGGCGGACCTCGAAGGGGCCGGGCCGCTCGGGCAGGGCGACGCCGTGCGGTTCACGGCGACCGGCGGCCAGCGGGTGACCGCCACCACGGCGGCCGAGATCCTGGTGTGGGAGATGCACGCCACCGTTGGCTGATCAGGCCCGGCAGGTGAGAGGCCGGCCCCCGTTGTAGGTCACCATGTCGGCCACGGCGGCGGGCAGGTCGATGGGGCCGCCCCGGGGGGTGCCGGTCAACTCGGCGTAGGCCCGGTGCAGGTTGCCGACGATGCGCTCCGGGTCGGACAGGCCGGCGTAGGGGCCCAGGTCGCAGCTGCGGGCGGCCTCCAGCGGGCTGACCCCGGCGGCCACCCCGGCCTCGGCGGTGGCCAGCACGAAGCGCAGGTAGCCCACCACGTCGCCGATCAGTTCCGGGCCGCACACCGGGCCGTGCCCGGGCACGATCACCTCGGCGCCGAGCGGGGCGATCACCGTCTCGAGCACCTCGACGGCGCCCACCACCGAGCCCATGAGGACGAACGGGGTGCCCTGGTTGAACAGGAGATCCCCGCAGAACAGCACCGACCGCCCCGGCACCCACACCACCGAGTCGTTGGTGGTGTGGGCCGGCCCGCCGACGTGGATGATCCGGCACTCCAGGTCGTCCGACCACAGCGTCAGCGAGTCGGTGAAGGTCAGGAACGGCGGGGACAACCGGATGTCGCCCCACTCGACGTCGTCCCACACCCCCCGGTTCGCCGGCGGCCCGGCGGCCATCATCTCGGTGCGGGTGCCCTCGTGGCCGACGATGGTGGCGCCGGGCAGCAGGCAGTTGCCGTAGGTGTGGTCGCCGTGATGGTGGGTGTTGACCAGCGTCCGTACCGGTCGGTCGGTCACGGTGGCCACGGCCTCCAGGTAGGCCCGGGTGCGCCGTTCGGTGGAGCAGGTGTCGATGCTGGTGACCCCGTCGGATCCGACCACGAACCCGGTGTTGTTGATGTACCAGGTTCCGTCGGGCTGGATGTAGGCGAAGATCCCCTCGCTCACCTCCTGCACCCGCGGGTCGCCCAGCTGCGGGTGATCGTGGTGCGAGGTGCTCATCAGGGGCCGAGCGTAGGCCGCCGGGCGGCCCGTCCTCCGCTCATTCTGGTGACACAAAATGCAACCGGTGACGAATATCGACACGGTGTGTCGTTTTCTGTCCCCAGTTGCCGTTCCTGTCACCAGTTCGCCGACACCGACAGCGCCGGCTCCGACAGCGCCGGCTCCGGCAGCGCCGCCGGCCGACCCCGCCCACCGGGCGAGGACCCGGACCAGCCGGGGACGGGCCCCGGCTACATGGCCCGACTACGCGGCCTGGCTGCACGGCCCGGACCAGCCGGGGAGGGGCACCGAGACAGGCCCCGGCATCGGGACGGGCCCCCGCACCGGGACAGGCCCCGGCTGCACGGCCTGGCTGCACGCTCCGGCTGCACGGCCTGGGTGCTCGGCCCGGCTGCACGCCCCGGCTGCACGGCCTGGCTGCACGCACCGACCGCACGCCCCGGCTGCACGCACCGACTGCACGCCCCGAACGCACGCCCCGACTGCACGGCCCGGCTACACGGCCCGGCCCCGGCCGGAGCGGTATCGCCGGATGAGGGCGGTGGTGGAGGAGTCGTGCTCCAGCGGGGGAACCGAGTCGGAGGCCAGTTCCGGCACGATCTTCTGGGCCAGTTCCTTGCCCAGCTCCACCCCC
>DASSZD010000032.1:0-2930 GCA_035702985.1 Acidimicrobiales bacterium | reverse complement strand
CGGGGCCAGGACGTGGGTGGCCACGGTCAGCTCGGTCCCGTCCGGGGCCCGGCGCAGGTCGGCGAACAGGGCCCCGGCGTTGTGCACCACCGCGTCGAGGCGGCCGCCGGCGGTCACCTCGTCGACCAGGCGGCCGGCCTGATCGGGCTCGACCACGTCGGCGACCACCGCACGCCCGGATCCGCCCCGGGCGGCTCCGGCCCGGTCGGCCTCGCCCACGGCGGCGTCCAGCCGGACCCGGTCCCGCCCGGCCATCCAAACGGTGGCGCCGAGGCCGGCCATGGCGACCGCGGCGGCCCGCCCCAGTCCCGACGAGGCGCCGGTGATCAGCACGGTCCGGCCCTCCATGCCCGGCGGGTCCGGCCACGGCGAGGTGGCCCGCCGGGCCGCGATACCGAGGCGGGAGAAGCTGCCGGCGATGGTCACCTCGAGAGCGGTGTCCACCGCCCTGGCCAGGACTGCGGGAACGGGGGCCACAGGTCGAACCTACCGCCCGCTGGAAAGCGACCGGGAGGGGTATCTTTCCCCTCGGCGACCGATGGCACTGGATCTGCAGACACCAACCCGACCGGCGGCGGGGCCCGGCCGGCGCAGCCGCCGCCGGCGCTGGCTGGTCCGGGGGCTCCTGGCCCTGCTCGCCGTGATCGTCGTGCTCGCCTCCGCGTCGGCGGTGCTGCTGGTGGCGACCCCCTCCCCCCGCTCGGCGCCGGCGAAGATCGCCGCCGAGCTGGCCGCCCACCAGGCCCCGAGCGACCGGGGGGTGATCCCGGCCAAGGTGGCCGCCGCGATCCTGGCCACCGAGGACAGCAGGTACTACTCCGACCCGGCCATAGATCTGCGGGGGACGCTGCGGGCCGTCTACGGCATCGTCACCGCCAACCCCAACGAGGGGGGTGCCACCATCGAGGTCCAGCTGGCCAAGCTGCTGTACACGCCCCGCCGGTCCGATCCCCTGGCCCTGTCCGAGCAGGTGGCCATCGCGCTCAAGATGGATCACGACTTCTCCAAGCGGCAGATCCTGGCCATGTACCTCGACGCCGCCTACTTCGGCGACGGGTGCTACGGGATCACCGCGGCCGCCGAGCGCTACTTCGGGCGCTCGCCCGAGCAGCTCAGCTGGGGCCAGGCCTCCCTCCTGGCCGGGCTGGTGCAGGCACCGTCCGCCTTCGACCCCCACCACCACCTGCAGGCCGCGCTGCGCCGCCGGGCCCACGTGCTGGCCCGCCTCGAGGCGGTGGGCGACCTCACCGCCACCCAGGTGCGGGCGGTGGCGCAGGAGCCGCTGGATCCGGCGGTGACGTTCTCCGGCTGACCCCGGCGCCTCGATGGGCCTCAGGCGCCGCCGGGCAGCAGCAGCTCGTCGGGGTAGCACCAGGCCCAGTCCTCCCCCGGCTCCGCGGAGCGGACGATCGGATGCCCGGCGGCGTGGAAGTGGGCGGTGGCATGGCGGCGGGGCGAGCTGTCACAGCACCCCACGTGCCCGCAGGTGGTGCAACGGCGCAGGTGGACCCACGTCGTGCCCTCCCGCCGGCAGTCCTCGCACGCCCGGCGCACGGGTGGCCCCGTCGCGACACTCCGCCCGTTGTGGAGCCCCTGGTCCCCCGCCGCCGCGCCGGCGGTGCCACGATGTCGTGATGCCCCCGAGCACCTACGACCCCGAACGGCCCCGCCCGGCCGGCCGGTCCGGCCGGTGGCCCAGCGAGAGTGACGTTGCGGAGGTGACGGGCCCGGTGGTCCACGCCCTGTTCCGGCTGTCCCGCAAGAACCGGTCGATGGCGGGCGAGTACCTCCGGCCGTTCGGACTGTTCCCCGGCCAGGAGCTGCTGCTCCTGCAGCTGCCGGAGGGGGCGTGCCGCTCCCAGCAGGAACTGGTGGAGGCGCTCGGCCTCGACCACTCGACGGTTACCAAGATGCTCCAGCGCCTCGAGCGGGCCGGGGTGGTGAGCCGCGAGCAGTCGCACGAGGACCGGCGCGTGGTCATGGTCCAACTGACCGAGCAGGGCTGCGCCCAGCGCCGGGCGGCGGAGGTCGTGTGGGCCCAACTGGAGGAGGCTACCACCTCCTGCCTCACCGACCGCCAACGCCTACAGCTGATGACCCTCCTCCGCAAGGTCGAAGCCGGCTTGGACTGACCCCGGGTCGCCGCGCTTCGGATCACGCGGATCACGCACTGGGAACGCCAAGGCGGTGGCCGCTCCCGGCCCCGGGCGAGCACGCTGCTAGCGTTGTCCCGTTCCGGGGACGTAGCTCAGTTGGCTAGAGCACCTGCTTTGCAAGCAGGGGGTCGTGGGTTCGAGTCCCATCGTCTCCACTTCCGGTCTCTGACCTGCGGCGACGCGGCCCGCCAGCGCCGCGACGATCGGGCAGTGCCTCCTGGATCAACTGCGCCTACGCAGTGCTCCTTGCGTGTTACAAGCTGTACAGGTCAACAGTGGCCTGCACAGCAAGTTCGGGGGAGTTTGATGTCTGACACGATGAAAGCGTTCGTCATCAAGGGCGTCGGCGAGACCGGGGTGGTCGAGAAGCCGATCCCGACCCCCGGGCCGACCGAGGCGGTGGTGCGCACCACCGCCGCACTGATCTGCACATCCGACGTGCACACCGTCCGCGGTGCCATCCCGGTGCCGGCCATGAGGACTCTCGGTCACGAGTCGGTCGGCGTCGTCCATGCGCTCGGAAGCGCCGTTACCGGATTCGAGGTGGGCCAGCGGGTCATCGTCGGCGCCGTCACGCCGTGCTTCGCGTGCCTGGCGTGCCAGCGGGGTTTCACCTCCCAGTGCGGGGGCCCGCTCGGCGGCTACAAGTTCACGACCCAGATGGACGGCAACATGGCCGAGTACTTCCTGGTCCCGGCGGCTGCGGCCAACATGGCCGTGATACCCGACGACCTGAGCGACGAGCAGGCCGTGTACTGCACCGACATGCTCTCG
>DASSZD010000117.1:0-28925 GCA_035702985.1 Acidimicrobiales bacterium | reverse complement strand
CCCTCGACGTGGGGCAGGTCCTCCGGGGCCAGTCGGTCCGCCCACCGCCGGGGGGCCAGCTGCTCCTGGGCCAGGACCTCCTCGGCCCGGCGCTCGAGCATGGCCCGGTTCTCGGCCAGGCGGGCCTCGGCGAAGAAGCGGGGGGCGAAGCGCAGGGTCACGACCACCGGGATGGTCACGCCCAGCAACGGGATCTGGTACCAGGCGCTCTTGGAGATGGAGGCCACGGCCAGCCCCACGGCCAGCACCGAGTACAGGATGGCGGTGTGGAGGTCCTTGTCGAACGCGGCGCGGGCCAGGTCGGTGGCCTCCCGCCCGGTCGACGAGGAGGCGGTCTCGGCCTCGATCCGGCGCGCGGCACGCGACAGCCGGGCTGCGGCCCGGCCCCACAGGGCGGCGGCTACCGCGCAGAACACGGCCGCGGCGGCCAGCCACGGCTGGGTGAACATAGGTTAAAAGGGTACCCGCCCCCGCAGGCTCACGAGGACCGGCGCCGCACCCTGAACACGATCGGGGTCGGCCCGAACCCGAAGTGCTCGCGCAGCTTGCGCTCCAGGTACCGCAGATAGGGGGCCGGCACCGCCTTGGTGGTGAACAGCGTGAACGTCGGGGGGTCGGCCGCCCCCTGGGTGGCGTAGAGGACCCGCCCGCCCGGGGAGGGGTGGGCGGCCTGGGCCGAGGCGATGACCCGGTTGAGCTCCCCGGTGGGGACCCGCTTGCGCGAGGCGGTCATGGCCTGGGCCAGGGCGGGGAGGAGCTTGTGCACCCCGAGGCCGGTGCGGGCGCTGACCTTGAGCACCGGGGCGTAGGCCAGGAACGACAGCCGGTCTGCCACGTCGGCGGTGAGGCGGGCCCGCTGCTCGGCGTCGAGGAGGTCCCACTTGTTGAGGATCAGCACCACCGGCCCGCCGGCGGCGTCGACCCGCTCGGCCAGGCGCTGATCCTGGCGGGTGACCCCCTCCGAGGCGTCGAGGACCAGCAGGGCGGACGACGCCCGGTCCAGGGCTTGCAGGGCCCGGACCAGCGAGTAGTACTCCGCCCCCTCGGCCTCCTTGGTGCGCCGGCGCATTCCGGCGGTGTCGACGAAGCGGATGTCCCCCTCGGGGGTGCTGACCAGGGTGTCGATGCTGTCACGGGTGGTGCCGGGCATGTCGTGCACCACCGAGCGCTCGTCGCCGATGAGCCGGTTGAAGAGGGTGGACTTTCCGACGTTGGGCCGGCCCACGATGGCCACCGCCGGGACCCCGTCGTCGGGCGGCGGCTCCCCCGCCGGTTCGGGTCGCTCCTCCGACGGAAAAAGGGCCACCACCGCGTCCAGCAGGTCCCCCGTCCCCCGCCCGTGGATGGCGCTCACCGGGAACGGATCCCCCAGCCCCAGGCGGGCGAACGCCCAGGCGTCCGCTTCGCGGCTGTCCCCGTCGACCTTGTTGGCGACGACCACGGTGGGCCGGCCGGCCCGGCGCAGCATGTCCGCCACCCGGGCGTCCTCCTCGGTGATCCCCACCGCCGTGTCGAGCACCAGCAGTACCGCGTCGGCCTCCTTGATGGCCCGCTCGGACTGGGCCGACACCTGCTTGTCCAGGGCCGTTCCGCCCGGCATCCATCCTCCGGTGTCCACCACGGTGAACTCGCGCCCGGCCCACTCGGCGTCGAGGAACTTGCGGTCCCGGGTGACCCCGGGGTTCTCCTCCACGATGGCCTCGCGCCGGCCCAGGATCCGGTTGACCAGGGTGCTCTTGCCCACGTTGGGGCGGCCCACCACCGCCACCAGCGGCTTGGCCGCGGTCATGCCCGGCTGCCGGTCAGGGCCGACCGCAGCGCCGCCCCGTCGGCCGGTACGACCTCCACCGGGCGGGGCAGGTCAGCGACGCTGGTCCCGTCGAGGAACACCCCTCCGGACAGGCACACGTCGGGCAGCAGGAACCGCCGCCCGGAGGGGGCGGAGGCCAGCGCCGCGGCCACGTCGCCGCCGGTCATCAGCCCGGCCACCGCGATGTTCCCCCCGAAGTAGCTGTTGTCCACCGCCAGCACCTCGGCGTCGGGCCGGACCTCCCGGACCAGCGGTTCCAGGAGGCGGGCGGCGTAGGCGCCGGTGAGCACCGTGACCGGGGCGTCCGTGCGGGGCAGGAGCGTGACCGCCCCCGGGGCCCGGGGAGCCCGGTAGCCGGCGGCGGGGGCGCCGTCCACCGACTGGAAGAAGCCGCTGGGCCCGCCTTCGGGGGCGTCGGCCAGGCCGAGGAAGCGGGCCTCGAAGCCCCGGAACAGGCCCACCCCGTTCTCGTGCTGGGCCAGGTCCCCGTAGGTCTCGAGGGCCGGCAGGGATCGGCCGGCCATCAGGTAGTACTCGTCGGAGGCGTGGACCAGCGGACGGCCCAGGGCCGACCGGAACACGCCCTGCCACTCCTCGATCAGGTCCACGACGGCGGCGGCCTCGGCCCGGGTGTGGGCGCGCATGGCCCCCTCCCGGTTGAAGCGGCTGATGCCGAGCGGGACGCACGCCACGCTGGCCAGTTCCGGGTAGCGGTCGAGCACCCCGGCCAGGGTGTCGTCGAGCACCGCCCCGTCGTTGACGCCCGGGCAGACCACAACCTGGCCGTGGACCGTCACCCGGTGGTCGAGCAGGGCCCGCAACCATCTGAGGCTGGTCGCCCCCCGGCGGTTGCGCAGCATGCGGCTGCGCACCTCCGGGTCGGTGGCGTGGATGCTCACCCACAGTGGCGACAGGCCCTCGGTGAGCACCCGCTCCAGGTCCAGTTCGGTGAACCGGGTGAGGGTGGTGAAGTTCCCGTACAGGAACGACAGGCGGTAGTCGTCGTCGCGCACGTACAGGCTCCGGCGCAGCCCCTTCGGGAGCTGGTGGATGAAGCAGAACTCGCAGTGGTTGTCGCAGGTCCGGACCCGGTCGAACAGCGCGGCGTCCACCTCGATGCCGAGCGGCTCGTTGCCGTGGCGCGACACCTCCACCGTGAGGTCCAGGCCACCACGGCGCAGCTCCAGCTCCAACTGGTCCTGGTCGGCCAGCAGCTGGTACTCGATGACATCTCTCGGGAGCTGGCCGTCCATGGCGACGATCTGGTCACCGGGTTCGAGTCCAGCCCGGGCGGCCGGCGACCCGGGGGCCACCGCCACCACTCGGGGCAGCGACATAACCCCTAGAGGATAGGGGTAAAGGGACCGGTTCCAGGAGGCGGCGGAAATCGGGGCCAACCAGCGGTCAAGGACCGGGCCCGGGCGGTCGATACCTCCAAGGACGTGACCAGCCAGCACCGTTCCCGAAGCCGGCTCGAACCGGCCCGCCGGCGCCTCGGCAGCCTCGGCCGCCGCGCCGCTCGCCGGGGCCGTGCGGCCAAGGTGCTGGTGGCGGCGGCCGCTCTGGCCGGGGCCGTGGCCTCCCCCGCCGCCGCCCGGGCTGGGGCCGCCCCGGTCCGGCTCGCCGCCATGTCCAGCTATCCGGTGGTGGCCATGGCCCCGACCCCGGACGCCAAGGGCTACTGGATGACCGCGTCGGACGGTGGGGTGTTCACTTTCGGTGACGCCCGGTTCTTCGGGTCTACCGGGGGGATGCACCTGTCGAGGCCGATCGTGGGTATGGCCGCCACCTCCGACGGCGGCGGCTACTGGCTGGTGGGATCCGACGGTGGGGTGTTCAGCTTCGGTGACGCCCGGTTCTTCGGCTCCACCGGTTCCATCGTCCTGAACCGGCCGATCGTCGGTATGGCCGCCACCCCGGACGGGGGTGGTTACTGGTTGGTGGCGTCCGACGGTGGGGTGTTCAGTTTCGGTGACGCCGGGTTCTTCGGGTCGACCGGGGGGATGCGCCTGAACCGGCCGATCGTGGGCATGGCCGCCACCCCCGACGGGGGCGGTTACTGGCTGGTCGGATCCGATGGCGGGGTGTTCAGCTTCGGGGACGCCCCGTTCCGGGGCTCCGCGGTGGGCTCGACCGCCCCCGGCGTCCGGGCGGTGGGCATGATGGCGGTCGGACCCGGCTACTGGGTGCCCAACAACGTGGGACAGGTCACCAGCCTGGGCACCACGCCGGCCCCCGCTCCCAGCGCTCCGGTGGCCCTCCTGCAGACCCCGCAGCCGCTCCCCGCCCAGGCCGACCCGCCCGCCTCGCTCGACGCGTCGATCGCCCAGAAGGACGCCTGCTGGGTGCCGTCGCCGGATGTGGCCGCATGCAACTCCGCCGCCCTGGCCGACATCAACCGGGCCCGGGCCGGTGAGGGTCTCGGTCCGCTGGCCCTGCCCGCCGATTTCTACTCCCTCGGCACGGTGGGCCAGGTGCTGGCCGTGGCCAACGCCGAGCGCACCAGCCGCGGCCTGCCGGCCCTACCGGAGAACCCGGCCCTGGACCGGATGGCCGCCGCCGGGGCGGCGGCCGGGGCGGACCCGACCGGGCCGGCCGGGTACACCTGGGGGTCGAACATCGCCTGGGGTGATCCCACCGCCCTGGCCGCCGACTTCGGGTGGATGTACGACGACGGGCCGGGCAGCCCGAACATCGACTGCCGGGCCGCCGGCGACGCCGGCTGCTGGGGGCACCGCAGGAACATCCTGGCCCCGTGGCCGGGGGCGTCGGGCGCCGGGGTGTTCGTCTCCAACGGCAGCGTCCAGCTGACCGAGTTGTTCGTGGCGAACTACTGATCGGCGGCTGTCGCCGGTACCCTCGAACCGATGGAGAAAGTCGAGCGGGTCGTCCTGGCCTCCCCCCGGGGGTTCTGCGCCGGAGTGGAGATGGCCATCAAGTCGCTGGCCTGGATGACCCGGGTGTTCGAGCCTCCCGTCTACTGCTACCACGAGATCGTCCACAACCAGGTGGTCGTCGACCGGTTCAAGCAGATGGGCGTGGTGTTCGTCGATGACCTGGCCGACGTGCCCGAGGGCGCCCCGCTGATGCTGTCCGCCCACGGATCGCCGCCGGAGCTGGTGGAGGCGGCCAAGGCCCGGGGCGGGGCGGTCGTCAACGCGGTGTGCCCGCTGGTGCGCAAGGTGCACCACGAGGTCAAGATGCGGGCCAAGAAGGGCTACAGCATCGTCTACGTGGGTCACGAGGGCCACCAGGAGGCCATCGGCACCGCCGCGGTGGCCCCCGCCGCCGTGCACCGCATCGAGCACCTCGACGAGCTGGAGGCGCTGCCCGAACCGGAGGGCCCGGTGGCCTTCCTGGCCCAGACCACCCTGGCCGTCGACGAGTGGAAGGCCCTGCTCGACGCCGCCCGGGACCGCTGGCCGGACCTGTGGGTGCCGGGCAGCTCCGACCTGTGCTTCGCCACCACCAACCGGCAGGCGGCCCTCAAGGCCATCGCCGAGCGCTGCGACGCGGTGGTGGTGATCGGCTCCGCCACCTCGTCCAACACCCTGGCCCTGGAGCGCACCGCCCGGGCGGCCGGCTGTGCGCTGGTGGTCCGGGTGGACGACCCGGCCGAGCTGCCCGAGGACCTGTCGGGCACGGTGGGCGTGATAGCCGGCGCGTCGGCCCCCGAGGAGATCGTGCAGGCCGTGGTGGCCCGCCTGGATCCCGCCTACGGGGTGGAGGAGGTACGGGCGGTGGACGAGGACGAGTACTTCCCGCTGCCCCGGGAGCTGCGCGACTCGGTCCGCCAGCTGTCGGCCCTGGCCGCGGTGGCCGGTCTGGCCCCCGGCGCCGATCCCGCCGCCGGCGGCGAGCCTCTCCCCGACGACCGGGACCTGTCGGCCACCGTGGCCCTGGCCGGGGGCGGTTTCAGGACCGGCCGGCCTCTCTGAGGGCCCGGTCGAACAGCTGCTGCAGCGATTCGCCCAGCGCCGCGGTCATGTCGGTGACCGTGCGGCGGGCCAGGCGGCCGCCCTCCCCGCGGGCCGGCGGGTGGATGGGGTCGCCGACCACCATGACCACCTTCACCGGGAGGATCTTCTTGCTGCCCTTGGGCATGGCCCACTCGCTGCCGCCGATACCGACCGGCACCACCGGTACCCCGGCCCGGGCGGCCACGAACGCCGCCCCCTCGAACAGGGGGTGCAGGCGGGGCCCGCTCTGGCGGGTCCCCTCGGGGAACAGCACCACCGGCTCGCCGGCGCGCACCGCCTCTTCGCAGTGGCGCAGCGCCTCCCGGTCGGGCGTGCCGCGGTGCACCGGGAACGCCCCCAGCGAGTTGAACAGGGCCCCTGACCAGCGGTACTTCCACAGGCTGTCCTTGCCCATGAACCGGATACGCCTCCGGGTCAGGCACCCCGACAGCAGCGTGTCGATGTTCGACCGGTGCACCGGGGCGATCACGTAGGCGCCGGTCCGGGGCAGCTTGTCCCGGTCCCGGATCTCCACCCGCCAGTACAGCCGGCACACCAGTTCCACCAGGCCCCGGGCCACCGCGTACCAGGCCAGGGCCAGTCGCCCCCTCACCGGGTCTCCGGCATCCGCTCGCCGACCAGGACCAGCACCCGGTCCACGACCTCCTCGGCGCTCAGGTGGGTGGTGTCGAGGGCCACCGCGTCGGCGGCCGCGCTGAGCGGCGAGGCCGCCCGGGTGGAGTCGATGCGGTCCCGGCGGGCCAGGTCGGCGGCCACCTCGTCGTAGGCCCGGTCCAGCATCTCCCGGGTACGCCGGTCCGCCCGGGCGTCCTCGCTGGCGGTGAGGAATATCTTCAGGGCGGCGGCCGGGAACACCACCGTGCCGATGTCGCGTCCCTCCACCACGCCTCCTCCCCGGGCCTCGGCCCATTCCCGCTGGCGGAGCACCAGTTCCCGGCGGACTTCGGGGTTGGCGGCCACCACCGACACCGCCCGGGTCACCTCCGGCCCCCTGATCTCGACGGTGGCGTCGGTGCCGTTGACCAGCACCCGGTCGGAGACCTCCAGGTCCATCTGCCGGGTCAGTTCGGCGACGGTCCGGCTGTCGTCGGGGTCGATACCCCGGCGGATGGCCTCGAAGGCCACCGCCCGGTACATGGCGCCGGTGTCCAGGTAGTCGAGGCCCAGGCGGGCGGCGACCCGGCGGGCCACGGTCGACTTGCCGGACCCGGCCGGTCCGTCGATGGCTATGACTCGGACGGGCGGCACAGCACTAGATCCTCCTCGAATCGTGGGTAGCTGGTGGCGACGGCCTCCCAGCCGGTGATCTCGACCGGTCCCCGGGCGGCCAGCGCGGCCACGGCCAGGGCCATGGCCACCCGGTGGTCCCCGTGGGAATCCACCCGGCCCCCGGCCAGCGGATGCCCGGCCCCCCCTTCAACGGTCAAGCCGTCGGGGCGGGCCTCGACAGCCGCCCCGACCGAACCGAGGGCTTCGACCATGGTGGCGATGCGGTCGCTCTCTTTCACCTTCAACTCGGCGGCGTCGCGGAAGGTGGTGGTCCCGGTGGCGTGGGCGGCGGCCACCGCCAGGGCCGGGATCTCGTCGATCAGGCCCGGCACCTCGGTGCCGCCCACCTCGGTGGCGGAGAGCGGCGAGAACCGGGCCCGGATGTCGGCCACGGTGGCCACCGGGTCGTGGTTCTCGAAGCGCACGTCGGCGCCCATGCGGCGCAGCACGTCCACGAAGCCGGCCCGCCGGGGGCCGACGTACACCCCTTCCACGGTCAGGTCGCTGCCCGGGGTGACACACGCCGCCACCACCCAGAACGCCGCCTGGGAAGGGTCGCCGGGGACCCGGAACTCCGCCGGCTTCACCGGCCCCGGGTGGACGGTCACCGACGGCCCGTCGATCTCCACCCGCACGCCGCACGCGGCCAGCATCTGCTCCGTGTGGGCCCGGGTCGGGACCGGTTCGTGGACGGTGGTGGGCCCGCCGGCCGACAGGCCGGCCAGCAGCACCGCGCTCTTAACCTGGGCGCTCGGCACCGGCAGCCGGTAGTCGATCCCGACCAGGCCGCCGCCCCGCACGGCCAGGGGCGGCAGCGTCCCGTCCCGGCGGCCGTCCACCCGGGCCCCCATGGCCCGCAACGGCTCCGCCACCCGGCCCATGGGGCGGCGGGCGATGGACGCGTCACCGTGCAGGATGGTCAGGCCGTCGATGCCCGCCGCCCACCCGGCCAGCAGCCGGATCCCGGTCCCCGAGTTGCCGACGTCGATGACCGTCTCGGGCTCCCGGGGCTCGGTGCCCGTCACCGTGACCGTCCCGTCGGCGTGGGGGTGCACGGCCGCCCCGAACGCCCGGATGGCCCGGGCCGTGGCCACCACGTCGGCCCCGTCGGACAGGCCCACGATGTGCGACTCGCCCTCGGCCCGGGCGGCGAGCAGCAGGGCCCGGTGCGATATGGACTTGTCGCCCGGCACCCGGATCCGGCCCGACAGGCCCCCCCGGGCGGGCGTGACCACCAGCGCCGTCACGGGCCCAGCGGGCGGATCGAGCACCGGTACTCCCGCTCGTGCAGGGCGGCCCGCACCGCCTCTGAATTGGCAGCATCGATGACCAGGACGAGCACGCCCCGGTCGCCTTCGGCGCTGTGGGCGATCTCGAGGTCGTAGATGTTGACGCCCATCTCGCCGAGCAGGGTAGTCACGCCGGCCAGGATGCCGGGCCGGTCCGCCACCGGCACCCGGACCTCGACGGCGGCGTCGGCGCTCGGCACGCCGGCCGGCAGGTTGACCCGGGCTTCGCGGGCCCGTTCCAGGGAGCGGAGCAGCTGCGGGCGGTCCCCCGCCGCCACCATGGTCCGCACCTCGGTCAGGGCGGAGAGCAGCCGGTCGAGGACCTCGAGGATGCCGTCGCGGTTCTCGGCGCACACGTCGGGCCAGATGGTGGCCTCGCCGGCGGCGATCCGGGTCATGTCCCGGAACCCCCCGGCGGCCAGGCGCAACAGGGTGGCGTGCTCGAGGGCGGTGTCGGCGGCCAGGTTCATGAGGGTGGCGGCGGTCAGGTGGGGCACGTGCGACACCAGGGCGACCATGTCGTCGTGCAGGCCGGCGGCCAGCTCCACCACGTTGGCCCCCATCTGGCTCACCACCGACCGCACCGAGGCGAACGCCACCGGGTCGGTGTGCGGTTCGGGGGTCAGGACCCAGGTGGCTCCCTCGAACATCTCCGGGTCCGAGCCGTCCACCCCCTCCTGTTCGGATCCGGCCATCGGGTGGCCGCCGACGAAGCGGGGGTCGGTCACCCGGCCCACCACCGGACCCTTGACGCCGGCCACGTCGGTCACCACCGCCCGGGGGTGGGCGGCCAGGGCCTCCTCGACCGCCCCGGCCACCGACCCGGCCGGGGTGGCCACGAACACGATGGCCGCCTCCGGGTCCCGGCCGGACCGCTCGATGACGCCGAGCTGCACCGCCCGGGCCGCCCGCTGCGGGTTGGTGTCGTAGCCGGTTACGGTCCAGCCCCGCCGGCGCAGGGCCGACCCGACGGAACCGCCGATCAGGCCGGTGCCGACTATCTGGGCCCGCCGGTCGGCGGGTTCAAACGTCACTTCGAGGGGCGGGCTCGGGTGCGGGCACGGCAGGCGAGCCTACACAGCGGCGGGCCGCAGGCCCCCGTTCAGGTCCGGGTGGCGCGGCGGGCCGCAGGCCGCCGTTCAGGGCCGGGTGGCGCGGCGGGCGGTCCGGCGCCGGGGCGTACCGGTTGCGGCCGGTTCGGCGGCGGCCCGTTCCAGGGCCCGTACCTCGTCCTGGGTGAGCAGGCGCCACTCCCCCGGTTTCAGGTTGCCGGTACGCAGCGGCCCCAGCCTGGTGCGCACCAGCCGGCGCACCGGGTGGCCCACCGCGTCGGCCATGCGCCGGACCTGGCGGTTGCGGCCCTCGTGGATGGTGATGCGGAGCACGTCGGGTTCGACCGTGGAGACCCGGGCCGGGGCGGTGCGGCCGTCGTCGAGGTCCACCCCCTCCCGCAGCCGCCGGACCGTTCCCGGCCGGGGCGCCCCCTCCACCACGGCCAGGTACTCCTTCTCCACCCCGAAGCTGGGATGGGTCAAGCGGAAGGCCAGGTCGCCGTCGTTGGTGAGCAGGAGCAGCCCCTCGGTGGCGGCGTCCAGGCGGCCGACCGGGAACACCCGGGGGTCGGCGGGCACCATCTGGACCACCGTGGGGCGGCCCTGCGGGTCGGATGCCGTCGACACCACCCCGGCCGGCTTGTTGAGCAGGTAGTAGACCAGCCCGGGGGCGGTGGCGACCGCCACCCCGTCGACGGTCACCCGGTCGGTGGCCGGGTCGACCCGGCGGCCCAGGACGGCGGTCTCCCCGTTGACCGCCACCCGGCCGGCGGCGATCAGCTCCTCGCAGTGGCGCCGGCTGCCGATCCCGGCCCCGGCCAGGACCTTCTGGAGCCGATCCCCGGTGTCGTTCACTCCCCGGTGCCGTCGCCGGTGTGGGTGCCGTCGCCGGTGTGGGTGCCGTCGCCGGGGTCCGGGCCGGGATCGGTGCCGGGGTCCGGGCCGGGATCGGTGCCGGGGTCCGGGCTGTCTCCGGTGTCGGAATCCGGGCCGGGGTCGGGGGCGGGTGGCTCGGCCCTCAGGCTGCGCTCCAGGGCATCCATGATCTCGGGGCCGGGCACGAACTGGGCCAGGGCCGGCAGCTGGGCGATGGAGTCGAGCCCCAGCTTCTCCAGCAGCAGCGTGGTGGTGCCGTAGAGGGCGGCCTGGCCCGGTCCGGGATCCCGAGCGACCTCGGTGATGAAGCCGCGGGTCAGCAGGGTGCGGATCACGGCGTCGGCGTTGACCCCCCGAATGGCCGCGACCTGCGCCCTCGACACCGGCTGCTTGTAGGCGACGATGGCCAGGGTCTCCAGGGCGGCGGCCGACAGGCGGGCCGACTGGCCTTCCAGCACGAAACGTTCGACGTAGGGCGCCTGCTCGGGGTGGCTCTGGTAGCGGTAGCCGCCCGCCACCCGGACCAGCGAGAACCCCCGGTCCTGCTCCGCGTAGGAGTCGGCCAGGCGATCGCAGATCTCCTCCACCCGAGCCGGGGGGATCTCCAGCAGCTGGGCCAGCATGTGCGGCTCGACCGGCCGGTCCGAGACCATCACGATGGCCTCGATGGCCTTCTCCTCTTCGGTGGCCATCAGCCTTCGTACTCCTCCACCTCGGCCGGCTGGGCGCCGCCCCCTGCGGGGAACCCCGTGGGCACCCCCAGCCACACCACCTGCAGCTCGCTGAAGGTGGAGGGCTGCTCCAGGTCCACCGAGCCCTGCTTGTACAGCTCCAGCAGGGCCAGGAACCGGACGATCACCTCCAGCCGTTCCACCAGCCCGGCGGTCAGACGGGCGAAGGAGATGCGGCCGGCCCGGGGCAGCTCGTCCACCAGTTCGGCCACCGCGTCGCCCACGCTGACCCGGATGGGGGCCACGTGGTCGAGCAGGACCCGGGCCTGGGGCTTGGGGGCCAGCAGGCCCTCCATCACCTCCCGCAGCTTGTCGGCGGTCACCCCGGCCAGCACATCCGGTACCAGGCTGGCGAAGCGGTCCTCCAGGCCGGCCACCCGGGGCCAGGACCGGCCGGCCGACTCCATCTGGCGGTACAGCGCCCCGGCGGCGTCCTTGAACGTCTTGCACTCCAGCAGGCGGGCGATCAGCAGGTCCCGCTCCTCCCACAGCGCCAGCTCCTCCTCCAGCTCCACGTCCTCCCGGCCGGGTAGCAGCCGGCGGGTCTTCAGCTCCAGGAGCACGGCGGCGATGAGCAGGAACTCGGTGGCCACCTCCAGGTCCAGGGCGGCCCGCATCTCGGCCAGGGTGGACACGTAGCCGTCCACGATGTCCGCCAGGGACACCTCCCACAGGTCGACCTGCTCCCGGGTGATCAGGTGGAGCAGCAGGTCGAAAGGGCCCTCGAATACGGGGGTGCTCACCGTGTAGGGCACCAGCCGATTTTAGAGCCTGGGGGCCGCCGGGCCCGGCATACCATTGTCCGGTGCCGTCCAACCCGCCCAATTCCCCCCCGCCGGGCCACCGGGTGCTCTCGGGCATCCAGCCGACCGGTGAGCCGCACCTCGGCAACCTGCTGGGGGCGGTGCGGTGGTGGGTGGCCGACCAGCGGGAGGGCGACTGCTTCTACTGCGTGGTGGACCTGCACGGCCTGACCGTGGCCGGGGACCCGGCCGAGCGCCGCCAGGCCACCATGACCATGGCCACCCTCCTACTCGCCGCCGGCCTGGACCCCGACAGCTGCACCCTGTTCGTGCAGAGCCACGTGCCGGCCCACACCCAGCTGGCCTGGCTGCTCGAATGCACGGCCAGCATCGGCGAGCTGCGCCGCATGACCCAGTTCAAGGACAAGTCGGCCAAGGGGGGCGAGGAGGCGGCCCGGGTGGGGCTGTTCACCTACCCCCTGCTCATGGCCGCCGACATCCTGCTCTACGACGCCGACCGGGTGCCGGTCGGAGACGACCAGCGCCAGCACCTGGAGCTGACCCGCGACGTGGCCCAGCGGTTCAACACCCGCTACGGCGACACCTTCGTCGTACCCGAACCCCAGATCCCCCCACCCGGCCGGGGCGCCCGGATCATGAATCTCCAGGAACCGGCCCGCAAGATGTCGAAGACCACCGACGCCCCCCAGGGGGTGATCGGCCTGTTCGACACCCCCAAGGAGATCGAGCGCAAGATCAAGCGGGCGGTCACCGACACCGACGACGGTCCCGACGCCGTCCGCTACGACCCTGTGGCCAAGCCGGGGGTGTCCAACCTGCTGGAGCTGCTGGCCACCATCGAGGGCCGCCGGCCCGAGGACGTGGCCGGTTCCTACACCCGCTACGGTCCGCTCAAAGCCGACGTGGCGGCCGCCGTGATCGGTGTGGTCGAGCCCATCCAGGCCCGTTTCCGGGAGCTGTCGTCCGACCCCGACCACGTCATGGAGGTGCTGCGGACCGGCGCCGCCCGAGCCGACAAGATCGCCTCGGCCACCCTGGCCCGGGCCTACGAGGCGGTCGGGCTCCTGCCCAGGCTGTAGGGCCGGCCCGCTCCCCCCGCCATGACCCCGGTAGCTGTGAGGGCGGGGTCGCTCAGGATTCGGGGAGCTTCAGCGCTTGGCAGCCGCGCAGTCGATGCACAGCCGGGCCTCGGGGCGGGCCTCCAGCCGGGCCTGGGCGATGGGCCGCCCGCACTCCTCGCACTTGCCGAAGGCATCGGTGCCGAACTTCTCCAGGGCGTGCTCGACCTCCTGGAGCCCCTTGACCAGCTTGTTGACCAGGGCCTCGTTCTCGCCGCGCTCGGCGGTGACCTGGCTGGAGTCGGCGAAGTTGGGGTCGTACTCGAGCTTGGAGCCGTAACCGAGCTCCGCCAGCTGGGACCGCAGGGACTCCCGCTCGGCTTCGAGCGTGGCCCGCAGACCCTGGGTGGACGCGTCGGTGGACATCGGCGCCAGTGTAACCGGAGGGTTAACGACTGGCGTCGCAGGGACGAGGGGCCCCGGACGAATGTGGACCTTCGGTCCCCGGGCCGCGACGGCCGCCGGCGGGCGTTGCCCGCTAGGCGGCGGTGCCGCCCTGCACCACCTCCCGGGCCAGGCACAGGCCGATGATGGATTTGGCGTCGCGGATGGCGCCGGAGCGGATCAGCTCGGGGACGTCGGCCAGGTCCACCTCCTCGACCGACATGGCCATCTCCTCGAAGCCCTGCCGGTCGTGGGGCACCTCCTCGAGGTCCCGGGCCAGGTACAGCCAGGTGAACTCGTCGGTGAAGCCCGGCGAGTTGTAGAACCGGGCCAGCAGGTCCAGCCGCCCGGCCCGCCGCCCGACCTCCTCGATCAGCTCCCGGCGGGCCGTCTCCTCGGTGGGTTCACCGTCCACGTCCCGCTTGCCGGCCGGCACCTCGAGCAGTTCGGCCTGCACCGCCGCCCGGTATTGGCGGACCATCACCGCCCGGCCTCCGGAGGTCACCGGCACCACCACGACGGCGCCCGGATGGTGCACCACCTCCCGCTCGAAGCGGTCCCCGCCCGGGCCCTCGAGCTCCACCGAGGCCACCGATATGAGCGCACCGTCGAAGACGGTGGCCTCCGACAGCCGCCGGAACGCCGGGCCGGGCCCGGCCTCAGGCAATGTGGGCCACGTCGATGAGTCGGGGCGACCGGCCCTCGGCCCGCTCGCAGGCGGCGCCGACCAGCGCCTCGAACAGCGGGTGGGGGTTGTCGGGGCGGCTCTTGAACTCCGGGTGGGCCTGGGTGCCGACCCAGAACGGGTGGTCCGGCAGCTCGATGAACTCGACCAGCCTGTCGTCCAGGGAGCTGCCCGAGCAGCGCAGCCCTCCGGCTTCCAGCCGGGAGCGGTAGCGGGGGTTCACCTCGAAGCGGTGGCGGTGGCGCTCGTACACCAGGTTGGTGCCGTAGGCCTCGGCGACCACCGACCCGGCGGCCAGCTTGGCCGGGTACAGGCCGAGCCGCATGGTGCCGCCCATCTCGACCACCTCGCGCTGCTCGTCCATCAGGTCGATCACCAGGTGCGGGGCCGAGGCGTCGAATTCCCGGGAGTTGGCCCCGGTCAGGCCCAGCACGTTGCGGGCGTAGTCGATGACCATCACCTGCAGGCCCAGGCACAGCCCCAGGCAGGGAATACCGTTTTCCCGGGCGTAGGTGGCGGCTGCCACCTTGCCCTCTACGCCGCGCTCGCCGAAACCGCCGGGTATGACGATGGCGTCGAGGTCCCGGAGACGGCCGGCGGTGAGCAGGCCCTCCACCTCCTCCGCCTGGATCCAGTCCAGCTCGATCTTGGCGCCGTGGGCGTAGCCGCCGTGACGCAGCGCCTCGACCACCGACAGGTAGGCGTCGGGCAGGTTGACGTACTTGCCGATCAGTCCGACCCGGACCGGCCGGGTGGCCGCCTCGACCCGGGCGACGAGCGCCTCCCACGCCGACAGGTCCAGCTCCGCTCCCCCGTCGCCCCGGCCGGCGAAACCGAGCAGCCGGCAGACGTAGTCGTCGAGGCCCTCCTCGTGCAGGGCCAGCGGGATCTCGTACAGGTTGGGGGCGTCCATGCAGGAGATGACCCCCTCCACCGGGACGTCGCTGAGGAGGGATATCTTGCGTTTGAGGCCGGCCGAGATGCTGCGGTCGCTGCGGCAGATGATCACGTCGGGCTGGATGCCCCGGCTGCGCAGCTCGGTGACCGAGTGCTGGGTCGGCTTGGTCTTCTGCTCGCCGGAGGTCCCGAGGTAGGGAACCAGCGTCACGTGGATGTAGCAGACGTTGTCCCGGCCGATGTCCTTGCGGAACTGGCGGATGGCTTCCAGGAACGGCAGGATCTCGATGTCGCCCACCGTGCCGCCGACCTCGGTGATGACCACGTCCACCTCGTCGGTGGCCAGCCGCTTGATCCGCTCCTTGATCTCGTCGGTGATGTGGGGGATCACCTGCACGGTGCGGCCGAGGAAATCGCCCCGCCGCTCCTTGGCGATCACGCTCTGGTAGATGGATCCGGTGGTGGCGTTGGAGTCACGGTGGAGGTTCTCGTCGATGAACCGTTCGTAGTGACCCAGGTCCAGGTCGGTCTCGCCGCCGTCGTCGGTGACGAACACCTCGCCGTGCTCGAAGGGGTTCATGGTCCCCGGGTCCACGTTGATGTAGGGGTCCAGCTTCTGCATGGTCACCCGCAGACCCCGGCTCTTGAGCAGGCGACCCAGTGAGGACGCCGTCAGCCCTTTGCCCAGCGAACTGGAAACTCCGCCGGTGACGAAGATGTGCTTCGCCAAATCAACCTCCACTCGAGTCGGTAATGGCTCTCGGTGGATCCACCGGTCGGCCGACCCATCCTATCTCCGATCGCGGACCTGACTGGTTGATCGGTTTGGGCGGTTCCGCCGGCCCTCGGTCCGGCCCGGCCGGTCGCTGCCGTCGAGCAGCTCCTCGGCGTGGCGGCGGGCGCTGTCGCTGTCGGGCCGGCCCGACATCATCCGGGCCAGCTCCACCACCCGGTCCGGGCCGTCCACCGCCTCCACCCGGGCCACCGTCCGTTCCCCCCCGTCCTCGGCGCGGGCCACCTCCTTGGTCACGGCCACCTGCCGGGCGGCGAAGGCGGCCACCTGGGCCAGGTGGGTCACCACCAGCACCTGGTGGTCGGCGCCGATGGCGGCCAGGGCCCGGCCCACCGCGCTGGCCGCCTCCCCGCCGATGCCGGCGTCGACCTCGTCGAATACCAGGGTGGCCGGTCCGACGGCACCGGCCCGGGCCGGGTCGGTCCCGGCGACCCGCCGGCCCATCACCAGCCGGGCGGCCAGCATGGCCCGGGCCAGTTCGCCGCCCGACGCCACCTTGGTGAGCGGCAGCATCGGCTCCCCCGGGTTGGCTCCGAACAGCCAGGTCACCGAGTCGTGCCGGGGGTCGGGACCCACCTCCACCTCGAACCGGGCCCGGGGCATGGCCAGCTGTCGCAGCTCGGTCTCGATCTGGCGCGACAGGTCGGGGGCGGCGGCCCGCCTGGCCTCCCAAAGCCGCTTCCGGGCGGCCGTCAGCTCCTCTTCGGCCCGGGCCAGGTCCGCTTCGATGGCGGCCGCCCGCTCGTCGTGGGAGAGCAGCTCGGCCACCGACGAGCGCAGCTGCTTCCGGTAGGCGATGACCTCGGCCAGCGAACCGCCGTATTTGCGGCGCATCTCGGTGAGGACCCGCCGGCGCTCCCCGATGCGGTCCAGGCGGTCGGGGTCGCCCTCCACGCTCTCGGCCAGCATCCTGGCCTCGCCGGCCGCGTCGGCCAGGTCCTCCTGCAGGCCGGCCAGCCGACGGTGCAGCTCCCCGAGCGGCCGGCGGGTGGAGGTGGCGGTCACCACCGCCCCCAGCCTCTCCACCACCCCGTCCTCGCCGGCCAGGGCCTGCCACGCCGCCCCGGCCGCCTCCACCAGGCCGGCGGTGTCGGCCAGCGCCTCCTCTTCTTTCAGCAGCGTCCGGTCCTCTTCGGGATCGGCGATGTCGGCCGCCTCGATCTCCCGCAGCTGGTAGGACAGCAGGTCCAGCTCCCGGGCCCGGGCCCGGGCGTCGCCGCCCAGGGTGGCCTGGGCCGCCCGCAGCTCGCGCACCCGGCGCCGCCGGTCCTCCACCTCGGTGGTGTCGAGGGCCGCCGCCGCGTCGAGGGTGTCCCGCTGCACTGCGGCCGAGAGCAGCGACTGGGCGGCGTGCTGGCCGTGGATGTCCACCAGGCTGCGGCCCAGCTCCGACAGCTGGGCCACCGGGACCATGCGCCCGTTGATGTAGCAGCGGCTGCGCCCCGAAGCGGGCACGACCCGGGTGAGGATGACCTCCCCGTCGCCGTCGTCGTCGCCCTCGCCGTCGCCGTCGCCGTCGTCCTCCCCCGCACCACCCCCGTCGCCGGACGCCCGGGGCGGCCCCGGGGCGGCCCGGCTGAAACGGCCCTCGACCAGCGCCTCCCGGGCCCCCGGGCGGACCAGCGCCGGGTCGGCCGGTCCGCCGGTGAGCAGCTGGATGGCGTCCACGATCAGCGTCTTGCCGGCGCCGGTCTCCCCGGTGAGAGCGGTGAGGCCGCCCTCGAGGACCACCGTGACGTCGTCGATCACGCCGAGTTGCGAGACCCTCAGCTCGACCAGCAACCGCTACCTGTCCTTCAGGTTGAACTTGCTCTTCAGGATGCGATGGAAGTCGCGCTCACGGAAGGTGACCAGCAGCGCGTCCCGCCGGCCCTCCCGGCAGTGCACCGTCTGGCCGGGTGTCATGGTGGCGGCCAGCCACCCGTCCACCACCACATCCGCCGGGTGCTGGCCGGCGACGGTGATCGATACCGCCTCGTCGGCGTCGAGGACCAGTGAACGGTCGAACAGCATGTGGGGGGCGACCGGCGTCAGGATGGACACCCGGGCGTGCGGGGAGACGATGGGTCCCCGGGCCGACAGGTTGTACGCCGTCGACCCGGTGGGCGTGGCCAGGATCAGGGAGTCGGAGGCGAACGACAGGAACGGCACCTCGTTGACCGCCACCTCGGTATGGACGGTGTGACCGAGGGCGGTGCGCTGGAGGACCACGTCGTTGAGGGCGCTGCGGGTGATGGCCGGGTTCTCCCCGCTCGGCCCGCTGATGGTGACATCCAGCGTCATGCGGGACTCGACCTGGTAGTCACCGGCCAGGAACCGGCTCAGCGCCGGGCGCAGCCCCGACGGCTCGACGACGGTCAGGTAGCCCAGGTGGCCCAGGTTGACCCCGAGCACCGGCACGGCGTGGCCGCAGACCAGGTCCACGGTGCGCAGCATGGTGCCGTCCCCGCCCAGGCTGACGGCCAGATCGAGGTGCGGCTCGGCCCCGCCGCCGTCGGTGGCCAGCGTCACCGCCCGGTGACCCTGCTCCTCCAGCCACGCTGAGGTTTCCTTGGCCAGCAGCCGGGCCCCCTCCCGCTGGTTGTGGACCACGAACCCGATGGTCGCCACCCCTCAGGACCCTCCCGGCCCGGTCAGGTCGGCGGCAGCCGCCAGCGCCTGGTCGACGGTGGCGGACCCCGGGGTGAACGGGATCGGGCCGTCATCCCCTACGACGGTGAAGTGGGCGAGGAACTCGACGTTGCCGTCGGCGCCGCGCAACGGCGAGACCATGACCCCCATATTGGCCGCTCCGACCGCGCCGAAGGCGTTAATCGCGTCGACCAGGGCCCGCCTCCACACCGCCGGGTCCCGTATCACCCCGCGTCCGCGCGACGCCTCCGCCCGGCCGGCCTCGAACTGCGGCTTGATCAGCACCACCATGTCGGCGCCGGGCGCGGCCAGGCCGGCGAGGGGGGCCGCCACCGTCCGCAGGGATATGAACGACAGGTCGGCCACGATCAGCCCGAACCGTTCGCTGGTCTGCGAGGCGAAGACCCGGATATCGGTCCGTTCCCGCACCTCTACCCGGGGGTCGGCCCGCAGTCTCTGGTGCAGTTGACCCCGTCCCACGTCCACCGCCACCACCCGCCGGGCCCCGGCCTGCAGCAGGCAGTCGGTGAACCCGCCGGTGGACGAACCGGCGTCGAGAGCGTCGCGTCCGGCGACCGCCACGGCGAAGCCGGCCAGACCGGCCTCGAGCTTGTCGCCGCCCCGACCGACGTAGCGGGGCGGGGGGCCCGTCAGGGTCACCGCCTCGGCCGGGTCGACCAGCCGGGCCGCCTTGTCGGCCGGGGCCCCGCCGACCAGGACCAGCCCGGACTCGATCAGCCGGACCGCCTGGGACCGGCCGGTCGCCAAGCCCCGCCGTACCAGTTCGGCGTCGAGGCGGCGCCTCAACCTCGCGCCGTCCGGGCCGGCGTGGCTACCCCGCCGACTTCTTCGCCGCCGCCTTCTTGGCCGGCGCCTTGCGGGCAGTCGTCTTGGCCGCGCCGGCCGCCGCGGTCGCCGCGCCGGCCGTCCTGGTCGCCCCGGCCGTCCTGGTCGCCCCGGCCGTCTTGGCCGGCGCCTTCTTGGCCGGCGCCTTGCGGGCCGCAGCGGTGCTCTTGGCCGCCGCCACCTGGCCGGTCAGCCGGCGTTCCAGGGCGGCCAGGTCGTCCTTGGTGGCCAGCCCGAGCAGGCCCAGCTGATTGGTGATCTCCCGCCGGATCAGAGACACGAGCTGCTCGGTCCCCCGGCGTCCGCCCTCCATCAGGTCGTCCAGGGCACCCTGCGCCCGTCCCTGGGTGTCACCGCCGGCCCGGGACAGCTCCCTCAGGAACTCCTCGGCGCGGGCTCTGGCGGTCTCGAGGAAGTCGGCCCCGGCGCCCTGAACCTTCTTGAACCTCTCATCGCGTGCCATGCCTCATCGTAACCTGCGGTGACTAGTCCGAGCGTCCGCTCAGATGATCGTTCACCACCGCCGCCAGGTCGTCGCCGACCACCGCCGGGGCCGGGTCGATGGGCAGGTCCGACCGCCTGGTCACGCCGGTGAGAACCAGGGCGAACGGGGCCCCCATGCGCCGGGCGAACGCCCCGTCGGTCTCGGCCCGGTCCCCCACCACCATGTCGGGCTGGCCGTAACGGGCCCGGACCAGTTCGGCCATGGCCTTCTCCGGCTTGCCGGCCACCTCGGCCTGGCAACCCGAGCCGACCTGCAGGTAGGCGATCAGGGCGCCGGCGCCCGGCTCCGGCCCGTCGGGGGTGGGGAAGGTGGCGTCGGTGTTGGTGGCCACGAACCGGGCCCCCGACCGTATGGCCCGGGCCGCCCCGGCCAGCTCGGTGAAGTCCAGCTCCAGGCTGCGCCCCACCACCACCGCTTCGGGCGAGGAACCCATGCCGACGATCTCGGCGCCCCGCTGTTCGAGGGCCTCCCGCAGGCCGGCGCCGCCGATGTACGCCACCCGGCAGCCCGGCTCGACCAGCGACGCCGCCGCCTGCGACGAGGTGGCCAGCTCGCCGGGGTCCACCTGCAGGCCGGCCCCGGTCAGGCGCTGGACGTACTCCGGGACCGTCGGACCGGAGTTGTTGGTCACGAAGGCCACGCCGGCCCCCGACCGGCGCAGCCGGTCCACCGCCTCGGCCGCACCAGGGATCGGCCTACCGGCCAGCCATACCACCCCGTCGAGATCGAATACCCAGAGCATGGACCCCAGTGTCCATCATGTCCGGCGCTTTCTGCTACGCAGTGGAGCCGTGCCCCGCTTCGAGCCGTTCCCCGGACTGCGTTACTCCCCGTCCCACGTGCGTAGCCTCGACGACGTCGTCTGCCCCCCCTACGACGTCATCTCCGAGTCGCAGCGCCAGGCCCTGGAGGCCCGCAGCCCCTACAACGTGGTCCGGCTGGAGCTCCCCCATGACGAGGATCCCGGCTCCGGCGACCGCTACGAGCGGGCCTGCCGGCTCCTCGACGCCTGGCGTGACGGCGGGGTGTTCCGCCGGGACAGCCGCCCGTGCTTCTACGGCTACCGCATGGAGTACCCCGACCCGGCCGGCCGGAGGGTCTCGACCGTGGGGGTCATCGGGGCGCTGGGCCTGGAGCCCCCCGGGCAGGGGATCCTGCCCCACGAGGAGACCACCCCCAAGGCCAAGTCGGACCGGCTCGATCTCATCAGGGCCACCCGGGCCAACCTCTCCCCCATCTGGGCGCTGTCGCCGGGGACCGGCCTGAGCCGGCACATCGCCGTCCCGGCCCACCCCGTCGAGCGGGTCACCGACGACGACGGCATCGTCCACGAGCTGTGGCCCATCGACGACCCGGCGCAGGTCAAAGAGATCCGCGCCGCGGTGGAGAGCGAACCGGTGCTCATCGCCGACGGGCACCACCGCTTCGAGACGGCGCTCAACTACCGGGCCGAGCGGGCCGGCGCCGGGACCGCCGTCCCCGACGACGAGGCGGTGATGACCCTGGTGGTGGAGCTCACCGAGGAGCAGATCACGGTCCAGGCCATCCACCGCCTGATCATCGGGCTGCCCCCTGACCTGGACCTGGCCGCCGCCCTGGACCGGTGGTTCGACGTGACGCCTTCCGGCCCGGTGGACCGCACCATCCTCGAGCGGATGGACGAGGCCGGGGCGCTCGCCGTCCTCACTCGCGGTCAGGTGCTGCTGGCCCGGCCCCGCCCGGCCGTCAGCGAGGCGGCCGCCCACGACCTCGACAGCAGCCGGTTGGACGTGGCCCTGGCCGACCTGCCCCCGCACCAGCTCGTCTACCAGCACGGCTGGGACAACTGCGCCGCCGCGGTGGCTTCAGGCTCCGCCTCGGCGGCGGTGCTGCTGCGACCGGCCGCGGTGGAGCAGATCTCGGCCATCAGCCGGGGCGGGGTGAGGATGCCCCCCAAGACCACCTTCTTCTGGCCCAAGCCCCGCACCGGGATGGTGATCCGGGAGCTGCTCGGCTGAGCCAAATCTCTTTCGCTCGGCAGCCGGTTCTCAGTAGGCTCTCAGCAGATTCTCGACCGATTCTCGGACTGGTACGACAGTCTGCATGCCGGGAGCAGCCCCCGGGTCGGCACCTCCTCAGCCTGCCCGGAAGCCGGGGCCGCCATCGCCTTCGTCGCGGTGGCGGCCCTGCCGCGTCAGGCCCTCAGCCGACGGTCCAGGTGGAACCGGAGGTGAGCAGCTGGGCCAGGTCCCCGGGCCCTTTGGCCTCCCTCGCCGCCTCTATCTGCTGGTTGACCAGGGTCCCGTAGTCGGGCCGCTCCACCGCCCGGAACACCCCGATGGGGGTGGGGCTGGTGGGGCCGCTGGCCAGCCGGGACAGGGCGAAGGCCACGCTGGGGTCGGGGTTGTGGGCGTCGTGGACGTGCAGGGCGTCCTCGCCCACGTCGGCCACCTCCACCAGGCGGGCGGATCCGCCGTCCATGATCACGCCCCGCTCCCCGTCGGGACCGAAGCGGACCGGCTGGCCGTGCTGCAGCGGGATCAGCATCCGGGGCCGGGCGTCCTTGGAGGTGATCAGCTCGAACGCCCCGTCGTTGAACACGTTGCAGTTCTGGTACACCTCGACCAGGGCGGCGCCGTTGTGCTGGTAGGCGGCCCGGAAGGTCTCCATCATGTGCTTGCGGTCCATGTCATGGGTGCGGGCCACGAAGCTGGCTTCCGCCCCCAGGGCCAGGCTGACCGGGTTGTAGGGCTGGTCGAGAGAGCCGAACGGGGTGGACTTGGTGACCTTGCCGGTCTCGGAGGTGGGGCTGTACTGGCCCTTGGTCAGACCGTAGATCTGGTTGTTGAACAAGATGATGGTCAGGTTGACGTTGCGCCGCAGGGCGTGCAGCAGGTGGTTGCCGCCGATCGACAGGGCGTCGCCGTCGCCGGTGATGACCCACACGTGCAGATCCGGGCGGCTCACCGCGATCCCGGTGGCGATGGCCGGGGCCCGCCCGTGGATGGAGTGCATCCCGTAGGTGTTCATGTAGTACGGGAACCGGGAGGAGCAGCCGATGCCCGACACGAACACGGTGTCCTCCCGCCGGACGTCCAGTTCCGGCATGAGCATCTGCACCGCGGTGAGGATCGAGTAGTCCCCGCAGCCGGGGCACCAGCGGATCTCCTGGTCGGACGTCCAGTCCTTCTTGGTGGTGACCGGGACGGCTACATCAGTCATATCTCGGGACTCGCTTTCAGTTGCTGGCCGGGTCGCCCGACAGCATGCCGAGGATGGCGGTTTCGATCTCCTCCGCCTGGAACGGCTTGCCCCGCATCTTCGACAGGGGCTTGGCATCCACCAGGAACTCCGCCCTCACCAGCTTCACCAGCTGGCCCAGGTTCATCTCCGGCACCAGGATCCGCCGGTAGGAGCGCAGCACGTCGCCCAGGTTGGGGGGGAACGGGTTGAGGTGGCGCAGGTGCAGGTGGGCCACCGGGTGGCCGGCCGCCCGCACCCGGCGGACACCGGCGGCGATGGCTCCGTAGGTGGAGCCCCAGCCGAGCACCAGGACATCGGCCCGGCCGTCCTGGTCGTCGACCTCGGCGGGGGGGATGTCGGCGGCGATGCCGGCCACCTTGGCCACCCGCAACCGGCTCATCTGGTCGTGGTTGGCCGGGTCGTAGGACACCGAGCCGGCCCCGTCGGCCTTCTCCAGGCCACCGATGCGGTGGGTCAGCCCCGGGGTGCCGGGGATGGCCCACGGCCGGGCCAGCGTCTCGGGGTCACGCTGGTAGGGCCAGAAATGGGCGTTGCCGTCCTCGTCGAGGTGGTTGGCCTCGGTGGCGAAGGGCACGCTGATGTCGGGCAGCTCCTCCACCCTCGGCACCTCCCACGGCTCGGCGCCGTTGGCCAGGTAGCCGTCGGAGAGCAGGAACACCGGGGTGCGGTACTTGAGGGCGATCCGGGCCGCCTCGATGGCGGCGTAGAAGCAGTCCCCCGGGGTGGACGGGGCGACGATCGGCACCGGGGCCTCACCGTGGCGGCCGTACATGGCCTGCAGCAGGTCGGCCTGCTCGGTCTTGGTGGGCAGGCCGGTCGACGGGCCGCCCCGCTGGATATCGATGATCAGGAGCGGCAGCTCCAGGTTGACGGCCAGGCCGATGGCCTCCGTCTTGAGGTCCACCCCCGGCCCGGAGGTGGTGGTGATGCCCAGCGAGCCGGCGTAGGCGGCCCCGATGGCCGCACCGATACCGGCGATCTCGTCCTCGGCCTGGACCGTGCGCACCCCGAAGTTCTTGTGCTTGGACAGCTCGTGGAGTATGTCCGAGGCGGGGGTGATGGGGTAGCTGCCCAGGAACAGCGGCAGCTGGGCCAGCTGGCCGGCCGCGATCAGCCCCCACGCCAGGGCGGTGTTGCCGGAGATGTTGGTGTAGGTGCCGGCCCTCAGGGCCGCCGGCTTCACCTGGTAGGTCGAGGGAAAAAGCTCGGCCGTCTCTCCGAAGTTCCACCCGGCCTTGTACGCCAGGGTGTTGGCTTCGGCCACCATCGGGGTCTTGGCGAACCGGCCGGTGATCCAGTCCAGGGTGGGTTGCTGGGGCCGGGCGTACAGCCAGCTGATCAGGCCCAGGGCGAAGAAGTTCTTCGACCGCTCGGCGTCGCGGGGCTTGGTGCCCGACGGCTTCACCGCCTCCAACGTCAGCGACGTCATGGGCACCTGGTAGACGGTGTACTCCTTGAGGCTGTCGTCGTCGAGCGGGTTGGCCCCGTAGCCGGCCTTCTGCAGGGACCGGTCGTCGAAGCCGTCGCTGTTGACGATGATGGTCCCGGCCGGGGACAGGTCGCTGATGTTGGCCTTGAGGGCGGCCGGGTTCATGGCGACCAGCACGTTGGGGTGGTCGCCCGGGGTGAGGATGTCGTGGTCGGAGATGTGGACCTGGAACGCCGACACCCCCGCCAGCGTCCCGGCCGGGGCCCGGATCTCGGCCGGGAAGTCGGGTAGGGTCGACAGGTCGTTGCCGAACAGCGCCGACGAGGTGGTGAACCTGTCGCCGGTCAGCTGCATGCCGTCACCGGAGTCGCCGGCGAAGCGGATGACCGCCCGGTCGACGTCGACGACGTGGCGTTCGTTAGCGGCTGTGTCTGCCATCAGTGGATCCCTCTCGCGGAATGTCGCGTTGATTCTACGGGGACTGCCCCTGATGGGTCACGCTAGCGTGAGGCCGGCGGATCGGCGAAGGTTCTTACGCCACGGTCACGGTCTGGTCCAGGTAGACGTCCTGGATGGCGTGCAGCAGGGCGATCCCGTCCTTGGTGGGACGCTGGAAGGCCTTGCGCCCGGAGATCAGGCCGGCCCCCCCGGCCCGCTTGTTGATCACCGCCGTGCGTACCGCCTGGGCCAGGTCCGACTCGCCCTTGGACTCCCCCCCGCTGTTGATCAGCGGCACCCGGCCCATGTAGCAGTTGACCAGCTGCCACCGGGTCAGGTCGATGGGGTTGTCGGTGGTCAGCTGGTCGTAGACCAGGGGGTCGGTCCGGCCGAAGCCGACGGCGCCGTACCCGTTGTTGTTCTCCGCCTGCTTCTGCTTGATGATGTCGGCTTCGATGGTCACGCCCAGGTGGTTGGCCTGGCCGGTCAGGTCCGCCGACAGCGAGTAGTCCACGCCGTCCTTCTTGAACGCGTTGTTGCGCAGGTAGCACCACAGAACGGTGAACATGCCCAGATCGTGGGCCTCCTGGAACGCCTCCGAGACCTCCTGGATCTGGCGGGTGGCGTGCTCGGAGCCGAAGTAGATGGTGGCACCCACCCCGGCCGCGCCCAGGTCGTAGGCCTCCCGGGGGGAGCCGAACATGATCTGGTCGTACTGGCTCGGGTAGGTCAGGAGCTCGTTGTGGTTGAGCTTGACGATGAAGGGGATCTTGTGGGCGTAGCGCCGTCCCACCATGCCGAGCACCCCGATGGTCGTGGCCACCGCGTTGCAGCCGCCGTCGATGGCCAGCTCGACGATGTTCTTGGGGTCGAAGTACGCCGGGTTGCGGGAGAAGGAGGCGGCGGCCGAGTGCTCGATGCCCTGGTCGACCGGCAGTATGGACAGGTAGCCGGTGTGGGCCAGCCGGCCATGGCCGTACACCGCCTGCAGGTTGCGCAGCACCTGGATGGGCCGGTCGGACCAGCTCAGGACGTCGTCTATGTAGGAGCCGCCGGGCAGCACGAGATCGTCGCGGGGGACGCCCTTGCACTCGTAGGAGAGCAGCTCATCCGCCTCGTCGCCGAGCAACTTGTGCAGGTCCATCGCCTTGGGGACTCCTCGAAGGTCGGGCCGGCCGCCCGGGGACGGGCCGGCGTGAACAGGTTCGAGCCTATGCGCCCCGGCACCGGGACGCTCAAGGTCGTTCTACCCTTCCTGGCGCCTGCGACCGGACCCGGTCCGCCTCGAGCCGCTGGTCCAGGCAGGCCTGTGCTTCCTCCACCAGCGCCGCGACCCGGGCCCGGGCCGATGCCCGCACCACCCGGGCCGCCACCACCTCCGTCCGGCTCTGGGTCACCCCGCCGGCCCGGAAGAACCGGCGGCGCACCCGTCCGAGGGCAACCACCTCGGTCCCGGCGTCGAGCGCCGAGGCCCAGGCCGGGGCGTCCGGCCAGGTCACCGGGACCGGCTCGGCCGGTCCGTCCTGCCTGCGGACGGTCACTTCCATCACCGCCAGGCGGGTGCCCGACGGCAGCTCCACATGGGAGGCGGGCCGGGCCAGGACCCCGTGCAGCACCACCACATTGATCATCTCCTACGACCTCCTACGGCCCGCCGCGAACGGCGGTACCCCACGGTCGGCCGCCCGAGCGGCCGGTGAACAGGCACAGGTCGGTGCCCGGCACCGGCGATCGGCGGGCTCTGCCAGCGTGGTGGAGGCCCGGGATGGACTGTACGCCGCGGGTGTGACTCTTATGTCGGGCAGGTCGTGCGGACCGGGCCGGCCCGGTGCGCTAGCCGGCGAAGAGGGCGAACACCGCCCCCTCGGGGTCGGCCAGGACGGCGAACCGGCCGGTGCCGGGTACCTCGGCCGGCCCGAACAGGGTGGTGGCCCCGAGGGACGTGGCCCGCTCCACATCGGATTCGAGGTTGTCGGAGTCGAAATACACCAGCCAGTAGTCCGGGGCGTCCTCGGGTACCTCGGCCGGCCGGGGCATGACCCCTCCGACGCTGTGGCCGGCCACCTGTATCTCGGCGTACTCGTCGCTGCCCGACCAGGTCCAGCCGAACACCTGGGCGTAGAAGGAGCGGGCCCGGTCCAGGTCGGAGGTGATCAGCTCGTTCCATATCACCGCTCCGGGCTCGTTGACCAACTCCGCTCCGAGGTGGCGGCCTGGCTGCCAGGCGGCGATGACCGCTCCGGTGGGATCGGAGTACACGGCCATCCGGCCGGCCTCCATGACGTCGGCCGGACCGAACAGGACCCGTCCCCCGGCCGCCTCCACCCGGCTGGTGGTCTCGTCGACGTCGTCGACGTCGACGTAGGTCGTCCAGTGGGGTGGGACCGACCCGTCGGGCAGGGTGCTCAGCCCGGCCACCTGGCGACCCTGCCGGCGGGCGATGGTGTAGTGCCCGGACTCCTCGCCCTGGTCCTGGGTCTCCCAGCCGAACAGGTCGTGGTAGAACCGGACGGAGCCGTCCAGGTCCCTGGCCGAGAGATCCACCCAGGACGGTACCCCCGGCTCGTACTTGGTCATCACCGGCACGGCATCCCCCTCTCGTCGGGTGCGGAGGCCATGATGGGGCCGTCCGGGGCCGGCCACAACCGGATTGATACGAAGGTGGAAGGGCCCCCTATCGCAGCGCCCGCAGCCGGGCCCGGACGTCGAACGCCTCGGGGTCGACCGACGCCACCCGGTTGAAGAGATCCCGGGCCCGCACCACGTCTCCGGCCCGCTCGTACAGGTCGGCCAGCGCGTACCACTGGCGCAGGTGGCGTTCCTGGGGGCTGGCCACCTTGCGGGCCGCCTTCTCCAGCATCAGGATGGCCCCGGCCAGGTCCCCCTGATCGGCCCGGCAGCCGGCGGCCACGATCCGGCCCTCGGCGACCAGGTCGCCGCTCGGCGAGGCCTGGCGCAGGTCCGACCACACGTCCTCGGCCTCGTCGTAGCGGCGCAGGGCCCGGTAGCAGTCGGCGAGTACCGGGTGCTGGTCGTAGGAGCCCGACCGCTCCCGGAACGCCTCCAGCTGCTTGGCGGCCGCGACCCACTGGCCGGTCCGGTACAGCACCAGGCCGTACAGCTCGCGCACGGCGGCCGACTCCGGCACCTCCTCGCTGAGGGACCGCAGGATCCGCCGGGCCTCCTGGTAGCGCTCCTTCTCGTATGCGTAGGTGGCGTCGGCGATCCGGTGGGCCAGCTTGGCCCCCCGGTCCGTGCCGGCGGCGCCGGCCAGTTCCTCCACCACCGGCTTGGGCACGGTGCGACGATGGCCCCCGGGAGACGGGGCGCCTTCCCGGCCGGTGGCCACGTCGCGTTCCAGGGGGGGACGGGCGGCCGGGGGCGCCGGCACCGGGCGGGCCGCGGTCTCCTCGTCGGGCTCGAGGACCCAGGTCTCCTCCGGCTCCCAGCTCTGGTCCGGGCGGCCCCTGGCCTTCTCCGAGCGGGAAACGGCGTCGCGCCAGATGTCCGACGCGGACTCCCGGGACCCGTCCTCCGACAGGCTGCGGGCGCCCCGGCGGGCCACACCGCCCCAGTTGCGGTTGACCGGGGGGCCGGCGGTCCGGTCGGAGGACCAGGTCCGATCGGAGCGACCCTCGGCGGGACCGGGTCGGCGGGCCGGACCGGGGCTACCCCCGGCCGGGCCGGGCGTACGCCGGTCGAAGCGGTCCCCGGTGCCGTCGCGCCGGCCGCCCGTGCCGCCTCCCCTTCGACCTTCCCCGCCCCTGTCGTAGCGGTCCCGGTCATAGCGGTCCCCGCCGGACCGCCTGCTGTCGGGCCCGTCCGGCCGCCGGTCGTAACGCTCGCCGTAGCGGTCACCCCCGCTCCGGCGGTCCCCGGTGCCCCCGGGGCCTCCGGACCGGCTGCCGTAGCGGTCGCCGCCCGAGGGGCGGCCGCTTCCCTGCCGCCGGTCGGCGCCGGCGCGCCAGTTGGCGGCCCCGTCCGGCCGCCGGTCGTAGCGGTCCCGGTCGCCGCCGGCGCGCCGGTCGGCGGGCCTCTCCGGGCGCCGGTCGTATCGGTCCTGGTCGCCGCTGGTCGGGCGCCGTTCGTAGCGGTCCCGGTCGCCGCTGGCCGGGCGCCGGTCGTACCGGTCGCCGCTGGCGCGCCGGTTGGCGGCCCCGTTCGGACGCCGGTCGTACCGGTCCC
>DASSZD010000035.1:0-39670 GCA_035702985.1 Acidimicrobiales bacterium | reverse complement strand
CGTCGGGCGCAGGAGCCCCGAAGCCCGGCGGGGAGAGCGTCACGGCGTCGGGGTGACGCAGCTCGGCCAGAAGCGGTCCCCAGATGGCTGATGTCTCCGGGTTCCCGTGCACGAAGACGGCACGCGTCGGTGTCGGGTCAGGCAAGGATGGCCTCCATCTGCGGACGGTCGGGTGCGAGGAACCGGTGGGTCGGGTCGGACGCTATCTCCATCACCGCCGCCGGGCTGGTGGCGTCGTCCCCACCACCCTGATACAGCCGGCATCAGGGCCCAAGGGCTCCAAAGAAGGCGGTTCCGGACCCCTGGTGGCGCGCCTACCTGGCCGGCGGGCGATCGTCCGACGGCCAGCCGCTGCCGAACGCCGGCACCTCGACCGCGAACGCCGCCAGGTACACCAGGGCTGCGGCCGCCTGAGCGGCCCGGTCCAGGTTGTTCTCGTTCGGGTCGAGCACCTGCATCACGAGGATGAACCCAACTACGCAGGCCAGCAGGAGCGCCGCCACCGCCGTTCTGACGGCAGTCCGCTTCAGGTCGGAACGCAGGCCGACAGCGATGAGGATCAGCGGGCCCCCGGCGAAGACCGCCTCGATCGGGCCGCCGATCCACCCTTCCCCTTGACTCGGATCGGCGGTGAAAGTCTCGATCGCGCTCAGGACGATAACCACCCCGGCCGCCGCCACGACGACCCAGAACACCGCGTGCCGCGCCGGACCGAAAGGCGGTTGCCGGGTCGGCGGGGACCCTGGGTCCTTGTGGGTCGTTGACATGGCGGACGGCCTCTCTCGAGGAACGTACGGTCTGGACAGTCTCGGTCCGGCACAGGTGCTCCAGTAGGGTCGATCGTCATCGGCCGGCGACCGCCTGCTCCTCGCCGGCTGTCTCCTCCCCTCGTCGCTTCCAGCCCCAGTGGTGAAGGCCAGCCGCCACGCTACGAGGAACGTCGCCTCGAAGATCTCCCGGTCGCTGAGATCGAGCCGCTACCCAAGGGTCGACGCAAGCATGAGCACCGGGCGTGTGAGCGTCCGTGAGAAGCGGGTTCCAGATCTGAAGGTTCCGGCGCAGCGCGAGGTCAACGGGAACCACCGCCATGGTGGCCGATGGTATCGACAGTGACCATGACGGGAACGGCGAGGCCTAGATTCGCTGCGCCTTCTCCACATGCCCCCGGAGGAGCAGGGAGGGAACATGAAGTTCATCGTGGAAGCCAGCTTCCCCACCGAACCGTTCAATACCTACGTCCGGAACGGCACCGCCGGGAAGAAGCTCGAAGAGGCCCTGGGCGCGGTCAAGGCCGAGGCGGTCTACATGACCGACCACGGGGTCGGCCGGGGGGCCCTCTTGATCGTCGATCTGACGGACGGGTCACAAGTGCCCCATATCACCGAGCCGCTGATGCTCACCTTCAATGCGGCCGTGCACTACCGCATCGCCATTCCCCCTGAGGAGATCCAGGCGGCGGGGCTGGAGCGTTACGCCACCGGCTGACACGGCCCCGACCACCGTCGGCCAGGCCGCTTCCTGGGTGGCTACGATCCCGTCCATGTCCGGCGGGAAGGAAGAGTTAGATCTCCGGGCCCTCCTGGCGGCCGTGGAGCAGACCTTTCCCGTCGACGTGGTGGACGTGCTCAGCGCCGAACTGGCCCACACGGTGCACGCCCGCCACGTGGCGCTGCTGATCGCCAACTTCTCGGGCAGCGCACTGGTACGGCTGTCGCATGTGGAGAACACCGGACGGGAGCACGATGGCCGCAACGAGCGGGCCGAGCCGGTGCTGCTGCCGGGCACGGTTCACGAGGAGGTCGTATTCACCCAGACGCCGCGGGTGGTCGAGCGGTCCGACGACTGGTTGGTGCTGGTACCGGTCACGGAGCGGGGCGACGCCATAGGCGTGCTGGAGGTGTCCTTCGGCCACCAGCCCGACGCTGAGGTGGTCAGCCATCTCATCGCCGGGGCCCATGCGTTGGCCTACGTGTTGATCGCCTCCCGGCGCCACACCGATCTCTTCGAGTGGGCGCAGCGTGACGTCCCTTTCTCGGTGGCGGCGGAAATACAGCGGCGCCTGCTGCCCTCCGCGTACAGCTTGGAGGCCGGGCCGCTGTCGCTCGCCGGCTGGCTGGAACCGTCCCATGACGCTGGTGGCGACACTTTCGACTACTCCCTCGACCGGGAGCACGTATACGTGTCGGTCACCGACGCCATGGGCCACTCGGTCGACGCGGCCCTGCTCGCCACCTTGACGGTGGGCACCCTGCGGAACCGGCGGCGGTCGCTGGCCTCCCCGGCCGAACAGGCCGACGCGGCCACCGAGCGACTGCTGACCCACGCCCAACCCGACCAGTTCGTCACCGGGCTGGTCATGCGCGTCCGTATAGCCGATGGCCGCACCGAGGTCGTCAACGCCGGCCACCCGGCCCCGTTCCTGGTCCGGGACGGCCGGATCGTGCACCTCGAGGTCACCGTTCAGCCCCCGCTGGGTGTGGTGCCGACTCCCTACCGGACCGACCATGTGACTCTCGAGCCCGGTGACCGGCTGCTGGTGATCACCGACGGCTACCTCGACCGCAAGGCCCGGCGGGTCGACATCGAAGGCGTCCTCGCCGCCTCCATGGACCGCCACCCCCGCCAGGTCGTCCAGGAGCTCGCCCGCAACCTCCTCGACATCACCGGCGGACACCTCCAGGACGATGCCACCGCCCTGTGCCTCGACTGGTACGGCCCCGCCGGCATCCGCTCGGCGTCCGGGGGTGCCAGCCAGGCGCGTGCCACCGCCTGACCGACTCGGGCACATCGGGACGACCGGACGTCACTGCGGCGAGTCCGCCGCCTGGTCGGAGTCCGCCCCCGCCCTGTCCCGGATGTCGATGGCACCGGACGCGGCCGCCCGCTCGATGTTGCGCTTCAGCACCGCCAGCATGCGGGCCTGCATGGGCCACACCAGGGGCATGTACAGCCAGTAAGAAGCGAAACGGTCGAGCCATCGGGGGCGGATGACCTGGTAGCCGCTGATGATCAGCCGGGTTCGCCCGCCCGGCAGGTCCGCCAGCAGGAAGCCCCACAGCCCCTCGGTGTAGCCGGCCGGCCGGGGCTCGTCCGGGTCCAGCGGGCGCCCGCGCAGGTCGGACAGGCCCCGCAGGCCCAGGAACCGGCCGGGCTCCATCACCGCGACCTGCCAGGCGTCGACCGCACCGCCGCCGGTCCAGTACCTGACGTGGTCTCCGACGGCGAGATCCTGCCACTCCGGGTGGACCCGGGTGGCGCTGGGTCGTCCCCCGTTGTCCAGGCGGTCCCAGGAGTACCAGCCTCCCCGGTCCCCACCCATCTGGACCAGCCAGGGCCAGACCTGCTCGGGTGGGGCGTCGATGGTGACGGCCATCGTCGAGCCCCGCCTCCCGTCCGCCACGACCTCGGCTCCCGGGAACGGGCCGGTGACCTCCTCCTCGGTGGCCCCCCACCGCATGAGCGCGGGGCGCACTCCTCGGGCATAGACCGCAGCCGCCACGACGCCAGCAGCCGCGACTTGGACTCGACGCTTCATGTCATCAGCGTCGCCCCCCGGCCGGCCACGCCGCCAGAGGCCGAGGACCCTGGGCCACCCGACCTCGGGGACCGCCGTTTCACGTCAGGGAGGCCCGCCGTTACCATCGGGGCGATGTTCGATACCCCGCCCCTGGACGAGCTCCCCGAGGATCTGCGCGCCCGGATCACCGAGGTGGCGGACAAGTCCGGCTTCGTGCCGAACATATTTCTCACCCTGGCGCGCCGGCCGGCCGAATGGCGGGCCTTTTTCGCCTATCACGACGCGTTGATGGACAAAGAGACCCCGGCGCTCACCAAGGCCGACCGGGAACTGATCGTGGTGGCGACCAGCGCCGAGAACCACTGCCTCTACTGCGTGGTGGCCCACGGAGCCATCGCCCGCATCCGGGCCCGCAACCCGCGTGTCGCCGACCAGGTGGCCACCGACTGGAGGAAGGCCGAGCTCGACGACCGGCAGCGGGCCATCCTGGAGGTGGCGATCAGGCTGGCGGTGGAACCGTGGACGGTGACCCGTGAGGCCCTGGAGGCACTTCACCAGCACGGCCTGACCGACGACGACATCTGGGACGTCGGCGCCATCAGCGCCTTCTTCGCCCTGTCCAACCGGCTGGTGCACCTGACCGGGACCATGCCCAACGACGAGTTCTATCTGATGGGCCGCCTCCCCCGGTAGAAGGCCCCCGACCCCGTGCCGGGGGTACCCTTGGAACGCTGGAACCTCCAGCCGCCCGTTGGCCCTCGAAGAAGCGAGACGGGACATGTGGCACAGACCGGCCTGCCGCTGGGTTGTCTCAGCGATCCTGGCTCTGGTGGCCTCGACGGTGGCGGGATGCGGCGGGCGGAGCGCCGCCAGCCCACTGCGCGGCCGGCTGCTCTCGGTCGCCGACCTGCCCACCGGCTGGTCGTCGACGTCGGCGAACCCCCGAAGTGTGCAGCTGGCGGGGTCCAGTTGCTTCTCGAGCCTGCCCAAGAGGCCTGAGGGCTTCACCTACCAGGACGCCGCGTTCGTGCAGGGCACGTCCATACCGAACCTGGCCGAGGTGCTGGCCACCGGACCCGGGGTCCAGCAGACCTGGCAGAACCTGGACCGGTCCCTGGCCGCCTGCCGCTCCACCACCTTGGACATCGCCGGTGCGAGGGTGCAGGCCGCCATCCATACGCTGCCGCTCCCTGCGCTGGGCCCGCCCTCCTCGGCCTACGCATGGGACTTCACCTATTCCGGCATCCGCTTCGGGGTGGACCTGGTCCTGTTCCGGACCGGTGCCTACGACGGCTACCTGAGCTACGCCGATCTGGGGCCGCCCCCGGCTGCCACCGTGACGGCGTTCGCCGAGGCGGCCGTCACCAAAGCGGGCGACGGTTCGACCGCGGCCGTACCCGACACCCTCTCGATCACCACCGCCCCGGTGCGGAGCGCCCCCACCGCTCTCGGCACGGTGGCCTACCGGGAAATCGGCACCGGGCCACCCCTGATCATGATCACCGGTTACGGCGCCACGATGAGCTCGTGGGACCGTCGCTTCGTCGACACCCTGGCCCGGCACCGCCGCGTCGTCATATTCGACAACGCCGGCGTCGGTGCCACCAGGAGCCCACCCGGGCCACTAACGATCGACGCCATGGCCGACCAGACCAGTGCGTTCATCAGCACCCTCGGCCTGGATCAGGCCGACGTGCTGGGCTGGTCGATGGGCAGCATGATCGCCCAGGCCCTGGCCGTCCTCCACCCCGGCCAGGTGCGCCGCCTGATCCTGTGCGCCGCCTATCCGGGCACCGGGGCAGCTGTGCCACCGTCGCGGGCCACGCTCAACGGGTTCGAGAGCGGCGACCAGGCGGAGGTGATGGCGGACCTCTTCCCGGCGGACCAGAGAGCCGCCCAGAACAGCTACCTGGCCGCCATCTCCAGCTACCCCGGCGCCCCGCCGGCGCCGGCGGCCACCGTCAGCGCCCAGGGCCGCAGCATCGACCGGTGGTGGGCCGGGCAGGACCCGGCGGGTCGCCGCAGCGCGGCCATCTCGGTGCCCACCCTGATCGCCGACGGGACGGTCGACCGGCTCGACCCCCTCCCCAACAGCCAGGCCCTGGCCCACCTCATACCCCGGTCCACCCTCCAGCTCTACCCTGACGCCGGTCACGCCTTCCTGTTCCAGGAGCAGGCGTTCGCGTCCCTGGTGGACTCGTTCCTCGGCTGAGTTCTACGACGGCGACCCGAGGGCGGCCCGCTCCAGGGTGCTGAGAGCGATCAGGGCCCGGTGGACCCCCTGGCTGGCCTCCGCCAACTGCACGGCGGTGAAGTCGCCGCTGTCAGCCAGGGCGGAGTTCCACATCGAGTCGATGAGGGCGCCGGCCCTCCTGAGCAGCACCATCAGCCCCGGATCGGGCAACCCCGCACCGGGCTCCAGTCCGTCGGTCCCCTTCAACGGCGCGGTCAGGCTCATGGGCTGTCGTTCCTCACGATCGGTCCGGGGCGGCTGCCGGCCCAGTCGCCATGAAGTGATCAGTGCCCGCCGGAAACCGCCTACTTGTGCGGTGTTACCCGTCTGTCGGATTTTCTAACCGGCTGTGCCGGATTTTCCGGGGAGCGGTCGCAGCCCCCAGATCAGGATCCCAAATAGAGTTGGCCGCATGTCCATCGCCATCTCCGATGATCACCGGACCCTGGATCAGACCGTGCGGGATTTCGTCACCCGGCACGGGGCCGTGGCCGCCGCCCGGGCCCGCCTCGAGGCGCCGGCCGAGGAGCTCCCGGCGTTCTGGCCGGAGCTGGCCGCCCTCGGCTGGTTGGGCATCCACCTGCCCGAGGCGTACGGCGGCTCCGGATACGGGATGCCGGAGCTGGTGGTGGTCGTCGAGCAGCTGGGCCGGGCGGTGTGCCCCGGACCGGCGGTGCCCACCGTGGTGGCCGGCGCCCTGCTGGCCGCGTGCGCCCCGGTCGGGCTGCAGGAACGGTACCTGCCCGGCCTGGCCGACGGCTCCACCCCCGCCGGGGTGGGCCTCGACGCCGACGTGACCGTGGACGACGGCCGGGCCACCGGGTTCGCCCCGGCGGTGCTGGGGGCGGCCACCGCGGCGGTGCTGGTGGTCCCGGCCGGCGACGACGTGGTGATGATCGACGCCGGCGACCCGGGCGTGAAGATCGAGCTGCCCCCGAACCTCGACCCGACCCGGAGGTCGGGCCGGCTCAGCCTGGACGGGGCCGCCTGCGCGGTGGTGACCGGGGGGCGGCGGGCCCTGACCGACCTGGCCCGGCTGATCCTGGCCGCCGAGGCCACCGGCGTGGCCCGGGAGTGCACCGACGCCGCCAGCGGATACGCCCGGGAGCGGGTGCAGTTCGGCCGGCCCATCGGCACCTACCAGGCGGTCAAGCACCACTGCGCCAACATGCTGGTGGAGGCCGAGCTGGCCACCGCCGCGGTGTGGGACGCGGCGCGGGCGGCCGCCGCCGGGGGCCGACCTTTTTCCTACGGAGCGGCCATGGCCGCCTCGCTGGCCTCGGCCGCGGCGGTGCACAACGCCAACCTCAACACCCAGGTCCACGGCGGGATCGGCTTCACCTGGGAGCACGACGCCCACCTGTACCTGCGCCGGGCGGCGGCCATCGCCGCCCTGTTGGACGGGGAGGCGGCGGCCGGGGAGATCACCGCCCTGGCCCGGGCCGGCGTCCGCCGTCGCGGCGACGTGGAGCTGCCGCCCGAGGCGGAGGAGATCCGGGCCGAGGTGTCCCGCTTCGCCGCGTCGGTACGCGACCTGGACACCGCCGCCCGGCGGGCCGCCATGCTGGAGACCGGCTACGCCACGCCGGCGTGGCCCCGGCCGTGGGGTCGCCACGCCGGGGCGGTCGAGCAGCTGGTCATCGAGCAGGAGTTCGCCCGGGCCGGGATCTCCCGTCCCGCCTACGGCATCACCGGCTGGGTGATACTGACGCTGATCCAGTACGCCACCGAGGACCAGATCGCGGGTTGGGTGCGGCCCGCCCTCGACCAGGAGGTCATCTGGTGCCAGCTGTTCAGCGAGCCCGACGCCGGCTCCGACGCGGCCGGGATCAAGACCCGGGCCCGGCGGGTGGAGGGCGGGTGGGTGGTCAACGGCCAGAAGGTCTGGACCAGCGGGGCCCACCTGGCGGCATTCGGCCTGGCCACCGTACGGACCAACCCCGACGCCCCCAAGCACGAGGGCATCACCATGATGGTCATCGACATGCACGCCGAGGGGGTCACGGTCCGGCCGCTGCGCCAGGCCACCGGGCAGTCGGACTTCAACGAGGTGTTCTTCAACGACGTGTTCGTGGCCGACGACGACGTGGTCGGCCCGGTGGACGGCGGCTGGACCGTGGCCCGGGCCACGCTGGGCAACGAGAGCGTCAGCATCGGCAGCGGCGCCGGCAGCATGGCCGTGCCCCTGGAGGCGTTCTTCGGACCGCTCGACGCCCATCCCGAGCGCCTGGCCGGGGGAGCCGGGCGGGTGGGCCGCCACATCGCCCGGTGGGAGACCATCGGGATCCTCAACCTGCGCAGCGCCCACCGGGCCGTCGCCGGTGGCGGTCCCGGCCCGGAGGGCAACCTGACCAAGCTGCTCCTGTCCGAACTGGGCCACGAGGCGGCGGCCATCCTGTCGGCGCTGGCCGGCCCGGACGGCGCCTACCTGGACGGGCCGGGAGCGGTGAGCGGGCTGGCCGTCCTGCAGAACCGGGCCCTGTCCATCGCCGGCGGGACGTCGGAGATCAAGCGCAACCAGATCGGCGAGCGCATCCTGGGCCTGCCCCGCGATCCGCTGATCAGGTAGCGGCCCCCACCCCCGCTACCGGGCCAGCGTGGAGGTGTGGCGGGTGCCGGGCGGATCGGCGGCCCAGCCGGCCGGCCGGCCCCAGCAGTCCTCGAAGACCAGGTCGGACAGAGGCAGGCGCCGCACCGGGCCGTGACCTCCCCTCGGCCGGCCCAGGGTGATGGTGGCCGCCATGAACACCTCTTCGGGCACCCCGAGCAGGTCGCGCAGCTCGGCCTCCACCCCGAAGTGCCAGCCGGTCAGCACCCCGCCGTAGCCCAGGGCCCGGGCCGCCAGCAGCAGGTTCTGGCAGGCCGGGTACACCGACGCCCCCTCGAACGGGGTGGGGGGCCGGTAGCGCACCAGGCACGGCAGGATCAGCACCGGGACCCGTTCGAACTCCGCCACGTAGGTCTCCATGGCCGCCGCCGTGCGGGCCTTGGGCGAGTCCGGGCGGACGCCGGAGCCCTGGTCGTAACCGTCGCTGCCCCGCTTGGCCGACCACATCCGGCGGGCGGCCCCGGCGATCAGCCGCTTGGCCTGGGCCGCGGTCGGCCCTCCGGCCAGCACGATGAAGCGGAACGGCTGGCGGTTCGAGCCGCTGGGCGCCCTGGACGCGGCGAACAGCACGGCCCTCAGCACCTGCTCCGGTACCGGTTCGTCGGTGTACATCCGGATGGCCCGGGTGGTGGTGATGCCCTCGAGCAGGCCCACCGTGTCGGGCGGAAGTGGCGAGTTGTCCAGGTCCACGCCCGGCAGGCTACGCCCCGACGGCGACCGGCTCCTGGTGGCGGGCCGCCGACCGGCCGAACTCCATGGCCTCGGTCACGTCGCTGTAGCGGGCCGTGAAGTAGTCGAGCATGTAGTTCTGGCGGATCCGCCACGGGGGCCGGGACCCCTGCTTGGGCAGCAGGTCGATGGACCGCTGGACGTATCCCGACTTGAGATCGAGCAGCGGCCGGGCCTCGTCGTCCTCGTCGTGGCGGGGCACGGCGGTGGTGAAGCCCCGGCTGTCCATGTAGTTGAGGACCCGGCACACGTACTGCGACGTGAGGTCGGCCCGCAGGGTCCACGACGCGTTGGTGTAGCCCACGCACAGGGCGAAGTTCGGTACTCCGCTCAGCATGCAGCCCCGGTAGACGTAGGTGGAGCCGGGGGCCACGGGCCGGCCGTCGACCTCCACCGCCGCCCCTCCGGCCAGCTGCAGCTGCAGGCCGGTGGCGGTGACGACGATGTCGGCCTCCAGCTCCCGGCCGGAGCTCAGCTTGACGCCGCTCCCGGTGAACGTCTCGATGGTGTCGGTGACCACCGACGCCCGCCCGTCGCTGATGGCCTTGAACAGGTCCCCGTCGGGGACCATGCACATGCGCTGGTCCCACGGGTTGTAGCGGGGGGTGAAGTCAGGGTCGATGGCGTACCCCGGGGGCAGCTGGGCCGAGGTCATGCGGGCCAGCAGGCGGCGGGCGGCCCGGGGGAAGCGCTGGCAGAACTGGTAGAAGAACTGGGTCAGCACGATGCTCTTGAGCCGGTTGGCCTGGTGGGCGACCCGGGCCGGCAGGTACCGGTTGAACAGGGCCGCCAGCGGGTCCACTCCGGGCAGGGAGGCTATGTAGGTGGGCGACCGCTGCAGCATGGTGACGTGGCCGGCGGAGGAGGCCATGGACGGCACCAGGGTCACGGCGGTGGCCCCGCTGCCGATGACCACCACCCGCTTGCCGGCGTAGTCCAGGTCCTCGGGCCACCGCTGGGGGTGGACGACCTGCCCGGTGTACCGCTCCTGGCCCGGGAAGTCGGGGCAGTACCCGGCCTCGTAGCTGTAGTAGCCGCTGCACATGTAGAGGAAGCCGCAGGTGTAGGCCGACCCGCCGGCCCCCGGCCCCCCGTTGACCTCCACCGTCCAGCGGGCCGAGCCGCTGTCCCACGCCGCCCGGGTGACCCGCTGGCGGTAGCGGATCCTCGAGTCGATGCCGTACTCGGCGGCGGTGTCCTCGATGTACGAGCGGATGGAGTCGCCGTCGGCGATGGCCCGGGCCTTGCGCCACGGGCGGAACGGGTAACCGAGGGTGAACATGTCCGAATCCGAACGGATACCCGGGTAGCGGAACAGGTCCCAGGTCCCGCCCAGGGCGTCACGTGCCTCCAGGATGGCGAACGTCCGGCCCGGGCTGCGGGTCATCAGCCGGTACCCCGCCCCCACCCCTGACAGGCCGGCGCCCACGATCAGCACGTCGAAGTGTTCGGTGGTCACGTTTCGCACCTTATCAACGATACGTTGACATTGTCAACACTGTGTTGATAGGTTTGGGAGATAGGTGAGGAGCCGGCTGGCTACCTACCCACCGCGACCCGGGAAGAGAGGAAAGGGCTGCGCCATGGCACAGAAGATCAACTACACGGGCCGGACGGCGGTGGTCACCGGCGCCGCATCGGGCATCGGCCGGTCCCTGGCCGTGGCCCTGGCCCGCCGGGGCGCCAACCTGGCCATCTCCGACGTCGACTTCGAGGGGCTGGAGGAGACGGTCCGGCTGTGCGGGCCGGCCGACGGCAAGATCGAGCCGTACCGCCTGGACGTGGCCGACCGGGCCGCCGTGCTGCGCCACGCCGATCAGGTGGCGGAGACCTTCGGGGCGGTGCACCTGGTCGTCAACAACGCCGGGGTGGCCATCGGGGCCACCATCGAGGACACCTCGTTCGAGGACCTGGACTGGCTGCTCGGGGTCAATCTGCACGGGGTGATCAACGGGACCAAGGCGTTCCTCCCCCACCTGATCGCCTCCGGGGACGGCCACCTGGTCAACCTGTCCAGCGTGTTCGGCCTGGTCGCCCCGGCCTACAACGGGGCCTACTCCACCGCCAAGTTCGCCGTGCGGGGGTTCACCGAGGCCCTCCGCCAGGAGATGATCATCGCCGGCCATCCGGTCAAGGTCCACTCCGTGCACCCGGGCGGCATCCGCACCAACATCGCCCGCAACGCCCGCATCAAGGACAGCGCCCGGGAGGCCAACGCCGGCCGGGACCCGGCCCGGGACTTCGACCGGATCGCCCGTACCAGTCCCGACCGGGCGGCGGCCGCCATCCTGGCCGGCGTGGACACCGGCCGGGGCCGCATCCTGGTCGGCCCCGACGCCTACGTGATCGCCGCGCTGCCCCGGCTGCTCGGCGCCCGCTACATGGACATCTTCGCCCGGGTGGGCCGCCGGGTGGTGCGTTGACCGACATCGCCCCCGACCGGGGCCGCCGGCAGCGACGGCCCACCGGCGACGACCGGGAGAGGGCCATCCTGGCCACCGCCGAGCGACTGCTCGAGGAGCGCGGCCTGGGCGACATCTCCGTGGACGACCTGGCCCGCGGCGCCGGGATCTCCCGGCCCACGTTCTACTTCTACTTCCCGTCCAAGGAGGCGGGGATCCTGACCCTGCTGGACCGGGTGGCCGAGGAGGCCCGGGCCATCCGGGGCCGGGCCCTGGAGCGGGCCGGCCGGGACGTGCCGGAGATCTGGCGCCAGGGTCTGGTGAGCATCCTGGAGACGTTCCGCCAGCACCAGCCCCTGATGCTGGCCGTGGCCAACATGAGCAGCGGCAACGACGAGGTACGGCGTCTCTGGGGCGAGATCATCGACGGCTTCGTCGCCGACACCGTGCTCGGTATCGACTCGGAGTTGCAGCGGGGGGTGGCGCTGGAGGGGATCCCGGCCCGGGAGCTGGCCATCGCCCTCAACTGGATGACCGAGCGGGTCTTCCACGTGGCCCTCTCCGGCCAGGAGCCGGCCATCGCGGAGCATCGGGCGCTGGAGGTGGTGCTGCGCATCTGGAGTCGGGCGATCTACGGCGACGACGGCCTCGGGGCCGGGGCCGGATGGTCCACACTGGGCGGATGAGCTACGACTGCATCAGGACCGAACCACGGGGCGAGGTGCTGCTCATCACCCTCGACCGGCCGGATCGGTTGAACGCGTGGACGCCGACCATGGGCGACGAGTTGGCCCGGGCCATAGGCTCCGCCAACCAGGATCCCGGCGTGGGGGCCGTGGTGCTGACCGGGGCCGGCCGGGGATTCTGCGCCGGCGCCGACATGCAGGACACCTTCTCCAAGCGCATCGCCGGCCAGGACCCGGGGGCCGACACCGGCGGCGGGTTCGGTGGCATGTCGGCCGGCCTGGACTGGGTGCAGCTGTGTCGCACGGCCAAGCCGCTGATCGCCGCCGTCAACGGGGCGTGCGTGGGCGTGGGCCTGACCCAGATCCTGTCGTTCGACGTGATCGTGGCGTCGCGCCGCGCCCGGTTCGGGATGGGCTTCATCAAGATGGGCCTGGTCCCGGAGCTGGCCTCGACCCGCCTGCTGGCCGACCGGGTCGGCCCCGGTCGGGCCCGCTCCCTGGCCCTCACCGGGGACCTGTGGGCCGCCGAGCGGGCGCACTCCGCCGGCCTGGTCGACCACCTCGTGGAGCCGGAGGAGCTGCTCGACGAGGCCCTGGGCCTGGCCGGTCGCATTGCCGCCAACCCGGGCCGGCAGGTGCAGTGGACCAAGGAGCTGCTCACCGCCAACGCCCTGGAGCCGGACACGGCGTTGGTGCAGCGGCGGGAGAGCGAGCTGCTCCGCCAGTGCTGGGTGTCCGAGGAGCACGCCGAGGCGGTGGCCGCCTTCCTGCAGAAGAGGCCGGCGGTCTTCCCCCCCCGGCCGGAGCCGTCCGCCGGCTGACCAGCCGTTTCGGCCGGTTTTTCCCGAATCAGAGCGCAGCCCGGGCGCACCGGGGGGCTCCCGGCCCGAGGGGTGCCGGTCCTATACCCTTTGGCGGCGTAGGGCCCCGACCCGGGGCCCCGCCCATTCGGGCAACAGGACATTCCAGGGAGCAGGCCATGGCGGCGAGCAAGTCCTTGACCGAGGAGCGCCGGACCGCCGGCCGCAGACGCACCGGCACGGCCGCCGGCGGGGCGGAGGCCAACGGCGCCGCCTCCCGGGAGCCGTCGGCCACGGCCCGGGTCGACGGCGCCGGCGTGGACGAGGCGTTTCTGGCCCAGCTCCTCGACGCCCTCCAGGCCGCCCGCAACGGCGACTTCAGCGTCCGGCTCCCCAGCCGGCGGGCCAACCTGGCCGGCCAGATAGGGGCGGCCTTCAACGAGCTGATCGACATGAACGCCCGGTCCAACCGGGAGCTGGCCCGGGTGGCCCGCCAGGTCGGCCGGGACGGGCGCATGACCGAGCGCATGGACCTGCGCGAGGCCCGGGGGGCGTGGGCCGATTCCACCGAATCGGTCAACAGCCTGATCTCCGACCTGTCCCGGCCCACCACCGAGGTGGCCCGGGTCATCGAGTCGGTGGCCAAGGGGGACCTGTCGCAGAAGGTGGCGCTCACCATTGAGGGCCAGCCGGTGAAGGGCGAGTTCCTGCGGATCGGCACCGCGGTCAACTCGATGGTCGACCAGCTCTCGTCTTTTTCCGCAGAAGTCAGCCGGGTGGCCCGCGAGGTCGGCACCGAGGGCAAGCTGGGCGGCCAGGCCCGGGTCAAGGGCGTGTCGGGCACCTGGAAGGACCTCACCGAGAACGTCAACAGCATGGCCTCGTCGCTGACCACCCAGGTCCGGGCCATCGCCGATGTTGCAACGGCCGTGACACAAGGCGATCTGAGCCGGTCGATCACGGTGGAGGCCCAGGGGGAGGTGGCCGACCTCAAGGACAACATCAACCAGATGATCTCCAACCTGGCCGGCACCACCCAGCGCAACGAGGAGCAGGACTGGCTCAAGACCAACCTGGCCCGCATATCCGGGCTGATGCAGGGGCAGCGGGACCTCAAGGCCCTGACCCGCATGATCATGAACGAGTTGACACCCACGGTGTCGGCACAGCACGGGGCGTTCTTCCTGGCGGAGAGCGCCGGCGACGGCCGCGAGCCGGAGCTGCAGCTGATAGCCAGCTACGGCTACCGGGCCCGCCGGAACGTCCCCAGCCGCTTCAAGATCGGCGAAGCCCTGGTCGGTCAGGCCGCCCTGGAACGCAGCCGGATCCTGATCACCGACGCCCCCTCGGACTACGTCAAGGTCTCGTCCGGGCTCGGCGAGTCCGACCCGGTCAACATCGTGGTCCTGCCGGTGGTGTTCGAGGACCAGGTGCTGGGGGTGATCGAGCTGGCCACCCTCCGGGCCTTCAGCGAGGTGCACCTGTCGTTCCTGGACCAGGTGATGGAGACCATCGGGGTGGTGCTCAACACCATCATCGCCACCATGCGCACCGAGGAGCTCCTGGAGGAGTCCCAGCGGCTCACCAGGGAGCTGCAGCAGCAGTCGGTGGAGCTGCAGAGCCAGCAGGAGGAGCTGCGCATCTCCAACGCCGAGCTGGAATCGCAGGCGGCCTCCCTCAAGGCGTCGGAGGAACTGCTCCAGCAGCAGCAGGAGGAGCTCCAGCAGACCAACGAGGAGCTCCAGGAGAAGGCCCGGCTGCTGGCCGAGCAGAACTCCTCCATCGAGGTCAAGAACCGGGAGATAGAGATGGCCCGCCTGGGCCTGGAGGAGAAGGCCCAGCAGCTGGCCCTGTCCTCCAAGTACAAATCCGAGTTCCTGGCCAACATGAGCCACGAGCTGCGCACCCCGCTCAACTCGCTGTTGATCCTGGCCAAGCTCCTGTCCGACAACGAGAAGGGGAACCTCGACGACCGTCAGATCGAGTTCGCCCGGACCATACACAGCGCCGGCAGCGACCTGCTGGATCTGATCAACGACATCCTGGACCTGTCCAAGGTGGAAGCCGGCAAGATGGACGTCCTGCCGTCCCCGGTGTCGCTCGGCGACGTGGCGGAACGCCTCCGCCAGAGCTTCGGGCCTCTGGCCTCGGAAAAAGATCTGGCCCTCGACATCGAGCTGGGCGACGACCTGCCGGACCCGATGATGACCGACGAGCAGCGGTTGCACCAGATCCTCAAGAACCTGATGTCCAACGCCGTGAAGTTCACCGAGCGGGGCTCGGTCCATCTGACGATAGGCACCGCCCCCGCCGATGTGCGCTACGCCCACCCGGCCCTGTCCGCCGCCGACGCCGTCATCGCCTTCACCGTCACCGATACCGGTGTGGGCATCCCGCCGGACAAGCTGCGCCTGGTGTTCGAGGCGTTCCAGCAGGGGGACGGCACGACCAGCCGGCGCTACGGGGGGACCGGGCTGGGCCTGTCCATCAGCCGGGAGATCGCCCGCCTGCTGGGCGGCGAGATCCGGGTGGAGAGCAAGGTGGGCGAGGGCAGCACCTTCACCCTGTTCATGCCCCGCTCCTACACCGCGGTCGACGACCCGGCCACCGGCCCTGACACGGCCGCCCCGCCCGCCCTGGCGGACCCGGCGGTGGAGCGCTCCGGGACGGCCGCCCCGGCCGCCCCGACCGGCGCGCCCCCGGTCCCGCTCGACCCGGACCACCTGGCGCCCATGGCCGGCGACCTGCCCGACGACCGGCGCCAGATAGGCCCTGGCGACCGGGTCATGCTCATCGTGACCGGCGAGCAGGACCTGGCCCGCACCGCCGCCGAGGTCTCCCACACCGCCGGGTTCAAGGTGATCACCACCAGCCGGGCCGGCACCGCTCTGGCCCTGGCCCGGGAGTACCGGCCCGACACCATCGTGCTCGACACGGAGCTGCACCACGCCGAGGGCAGCGCCCTGCTGGCCCACTTCAAGCAGGACCCGGATCTGCGCCACATCCCGGTGCACGTCCTGTCCGGCCCGGACCGCCGGCAGGAGTCGCTCCGGCTGGGAGCCTACGGCTTCAGCCCCAAACCGGTCGGGGCCGACGGGTTGGCGTCCGCCGTGGCCGACCTGGCCGCCTTCGCCGACCGGCCCACCCGGACCGTCCTGGTGGTGGAGGACGACCCCACGGAGCGGTCCGCCATCGCCCAGCTGCTCGGGGCGGGCGACGGTGTGGAAGTGGTCACCGCCGGCGACGCCGACGAGGCGGAGGCGCTCCTGGCCGCCCGGCGGGTCGACTGCATGGTCCTCGACCTCAAGCTGCCCCGGGCCAGCGGCTTCAGCCTGCTGGAGCGGCTCAAGTCGGACCAGCGGCTGAACCGCATCCCCGTCATCGTCTACACCGGCAAGGACCTGACCCGCCGGGAGGAGACCAGGCTGTCGAAGTTCGCCGAGACCATCATCGTCAAGGATGCCCGGTCCCCCGAGCGCCTCCTCGCCGAGACCACCCTGTTCCTGCACCAGTCGGCCAGCCGCCTGCCCCAGGATCAGCGGCTGCTGCTGGAGCAGCTGCACATCAGCGGCGAGGTGCTCGAGGGCAAGCAGGTCCTCATCGTCGATGACGACGTGCGCAACGTGTTCGCCCTGACCAGCGTGCTGGAACGCCACGGCATGCAGGTGCTCTTCGCCGAGAACGGCCGGGAGGGGCTGGCCATGCTGGGCAACCATCCCGAGATCGACGTCGTCCTGATGGACATCATGATGCCGGAGATGGACGGCTACGAGACCATGACCGAGATCCGGAAGGTCCCGGCCCTCCGCAAGCTGCCGATCATCGCCCTGACGGCCAAAGCCATGAAGGGAGACCGGGAGAAGAGCATCGAGGCCGGCGCCTCGGACTACATCACCAAGCCGGTGGACATCGAACAGCTGGTCTCGCTGATGCGGGTCTGGCTCTACCGTTAGCCGAGTTGGTGGCCCGCGACGCGCTGGAGGACCTGGAGCTGAGACTGCTCCTCGAGGGCATCTACCAGCGCTACGGCTACGACTTCCGGGAGTACGCCCGCAGTTCCATCCGCCGCCGGGTGTGGCGGCGGGTGGCCGAGGAGAACCTCCAGACGATCTCCGGTCTGCAGGAACGCATCCTCCACGAGCCGGCGTGCATGGACCGCCTGCTGCTCGACCTGTCGGTGAGCGTCACGAGCATGTTCCGCGACCCGGGGTTCTTCCTGGCCCTGCGCCAGAAGGTGGTGCCCATCCTGCGCACCTATCCCTTCATCAGGGTGTGGAACGCCGGTTGCGCCACCGGTGAGGAAACCCTCTCCCTGGCCATCCTGTTGCACGAGGAGGGTCTCGGCGACCGGGTCCGCATATACGCCACCGACATCAACAAAGACGTCGTGGATCGGGCCCGGCGGGGGGTGTTCCCTCTGGAGCGCATGCGCGACTACACCTCCAACTACATATCCAGCGGCGGGCGGACCGCCTTCTCCGATTACTACAAGGCGGTCGGGGAAGTGGCGCACTTCGACCCGGATCTGATCGAGAACGTCGTGTTCGCCCAGCACAACCTGGTCTCCGACGCCGATTTCAACGAGTTCCACCTGGTGGTCTGCCGGAACGTGATGATCTACTTCGACCGGCCCCTCCAGGACAAGGTCGTGGGCCTGATGCACCGCAGCCTGACCCGTTTCGGGGTCCTGGCGCTGGGCCAGAAGGAGTCGCTGCGCTTCAGCACCTACGCCGGGGACTTCGAGGAGCTCGACGCCAGGGAGAAGATCTACCGGAGGCTGAGTTGAGCACCATCCGGCTGGTGGCCGTGGGCACGTCATGGGGCGGCCTGGAGGCCCTGGGCCGGCTGCTGTCCGGGCTGCAACCCGGGTTCGGGGCGGCACTGGTCGTGGTCCAGCACCGCAGCGCGGCCACCCCGGAGGGCGCCATGCGGGCCTACCTCGCCGAGCGGTCACCGCTGGCGGTGGTCGACTGCGACGACAAGGAGCCCATACAGCCGGGGCGGGTGCATCTGGCCCCGCCCGATTACCACCTGCTCGTCGACGACGGCCTGGTGACCCTCTCCCTCGACGCCCCGGTCGCCTACAGTCGCCCGTCGGTGGATGTGCTGTTCGAGAGCGCCGCCGACTCCTACGGATCGGAGATGGTGGCGGTGGTGCTGACCGGGGCCAATACCGACGGCAGCCGGGGCGTGGTGAAGGTTCACCAGGCGGGAGGCCGGGTATTGGTCCAGGATCCCGCCGAAGCAGAACGCCCGGAGATGCCCGCAGCCGCCATCGCCACCGGCGCCGCCCACGAGGTGCTCGACTTGAGACATCTGGCTATTCGCCTCAACGAGCTGGACCGCAGCCTGTGACCGCCGACGGCTTCGAAGCCACCCTGCTCCTGGTCGACGACCGGGCGGCCAACCTACGGGCGCTGGAGGCCGCCCTCGAACCCCTCGGTTTCGCCCTGATATCGGAGTCGAGCGGCGAGAGGGCCCTGAAGCGCCTGCTGCGCGACGAGGTCACGGTGATCCTGCTGGACGTGCAGATGCCCGGCATGGACGGCCTGGAGACCGCCCGCAGGATCAAGGAACGGGAGCGCACGTCGGACATCCCGATCATCTTCCTGTCCGCCTTGTCCACCCAGTCCGGCCATGCCCTCGAGGGCTTCACCACCGGCGCCGTGGACTACGTCACCAAACCGGTGGACCCGGCGCTGCTGCGGGCCAAGGTCCAGGTGTTCGTCGACCTGGCCTACAAGAACCAGTTGCTGCGCCGCCAGAGCGAGCTGCTGTCACGGCAACTGGAGGAACGCTACGTCGCCGAGACCCGGCACCTCAAGAAGCTGGCCGACGCCGCCCTGGCCATCAACTCCACGCTCTCGCTGGAGGAGATGCTGAGGGTGATCAACGACAGCGCCCGCGAGATAATCGGCGCCCACGAAGCCGAGACGGTGATCACCACCCGCCCCGACCTCGGTTCACCGGAACGGTCCCGTTCCTACTCCGACAAGTACGCCGCCTGGGCGGCCGAGGGCCGGCACACGGACCTGTCACCGGTCTACAACTTCGTCCTGGACGACGCCTCGGTGGTGCGCATGACCAAACGGGAGATCGCCCGCAGCCTCTCCAACCGGGGCCTGACCGGGGTGGCTCCCGGCCACCCCTTCCTCGAGGGCTGGCTGGCGGTGCCACTGATCAGCCGGGAGGACCAGGTCCTCGGCCTGATCCAGGTCGCCGACAAGCTCGAGGGGGACTTCAACGGCGACGACGAGGTGGTTCTGGTGCAGTTGGCCCAGATGGCCTCGGTGGCCATCGGCAACGCCGAGCGCTACGCCCAGGAGCATCTGATCGCCGAGACCCTGCAGCGGTCCATGCTGCCCGCCGCCCTGCCGCGTGTCGACGGCCTGGCTCTGGCCGCCCGCTACGTGGCCGGCGGCGGCGGCACCCAGGTCGGCGGGGACTGGTACGACACGGTCATGATGGAGGACGGCCGGGTGATGCTGGCCGTCGGCGACGTGGTCGGCCGGGGCCCCCGGGCCGCCGCCGTCATGGGCCAATTGCGGACCGCCATGCGGGCCTATGCGCTGCAGCAGCTACCGGCGACGGTGCTCATGAGAAGCCTGGACCTGCTGCTTCAGGACGTGAGCGAATCATCCATCGCCACGGCCGCCTGTCTGATGCTCGACACAACCACCGGTTCGGTGGAACTGGTTCTGGCCGGGCACCCGCCGCCGCTGGTCCTCGGACCGGACGGGACGGCCCACTACCTGAAAGCGGATCCCCACTCCCCCATGGGTGTCCGGGACGCACCGATCTATCTCTCGTCGCTGACCACTCTGGAGCCCGGATCCACCCTGTTGATCTTCACAGACGGTCTGGTCGAATCCAGGACCCGCCCGGTGGGAGAAGGTCTGGACATCCTGGCCGGTTCCCTGGCCAGCACCTCCGGGGTGCTCGATGTCGAAGAGATCTGCGACTTCTGCTTGAAGAGCATGCTGGCCGGGAGCCACGACGACGATGTGGCGCTTCTGGTTGCCCGTTTGGGCCTTTGATCGAAACCAAACCGACCCGGAAGACGGCAAAAGTACGGTTTTCATGTCCTCGAGTGGAGACATGCACGCGCTCGGTGCCATTTACTACCTACAGTGGATGAAACACTTCCCCAGCGTAGGAGCTGACATGGCAGCCAAACTGATAGTAACCACGACCAAAGGTGGTAGCCGGATAAGTCTGGTCGGCACCAGCGGAACCGAACTTCTCACCTCCAAGGTCTTCAGCGAGCCCCGCGCCAAAGGCGCCACGCTGCGTTCGCTCAAGGGTTTGCTGGGCGACGATGTGGTGATCGAGGATCAAACGGTGTCCACCGCCCGCAAACAGGCGGCGACGACGACGGCTGCGGCTGCAACGACGGCTCCGGCGACGGCTGCGGCGACGCCCCAGGCCCCGTCGCGGTCGGCCGGCCGCAAAGCCGCGGTGGCCACCCCGGCCCGGGCCGCCCGCAACACCCGCACGTCCACCGCCAAGAAGCAGGAGGCCGAAACCCCGGTCGCCGCCAAGCCGGCCAAGGCTCCCGCCGGTAAGCGCAAGGCCGCCGCGCCCCGCCCGGCCGCCGCGCCCCGCCCGGCCGCCACCAAGACTGCGACCAGGACCGCCACCAAGACGGCCACCCGCAGCGCGGCGGCCGCCAAGCGGGTCACCACCAAGAAAGCCGCCAAGTCCACCTCCGCCGGCTGATCGCGCCACAGCTCACCAGAGCGGACCGGTGGGGCGCCCGACGCCCATCGGTCCGCTCTTCCTTTTTTTTGATGCGAGCTTCTAACGGGCGGGAGTCATCGGTTTGTCCGACGCCAGGTCGAGCGCTCCGAGGAAAGCGGCCGCCCAGTGGTGGACGTCCTCTTCGAATATCCGCCGTCTCATAGCCCGCATCCGGCGGGCGGCCACCGGTCCCGGCTCGTGGACCGCCCGGCGAATGGCGTCTTTGGTCCCGTCGATGTCCCACGGGTTGACCAGATGGGCCTGGCGGAGATCATCGGCGGCCCCGGTGAACTCGGAGAGGACCAGGGCCCCCCGCTCGTCGTGGCGGCAGGCGACGTACTCCTTGGCCACCAGGTTCATCCCGTCCCGCAGAGGGGTGACCAGCATCACATCGGCGGCCAGGTAAAGAGCCGCCATCTCCTCCCGGGGGAACGACTGGTGCAGGTAGTGGACCGCCGGTTGGCCGACCCGGCCGTGATCACCGTTGATCCGCCCGACCACGCCCTCCACCTCCTCACGCACCAGCTGGTACTCCCCGATGCGCTCGCGGCTGGGGCTGGCCACCTGGACCAGGACCGCCTGCGGCGGCTCGAGCTCCCCCTCTGCAAGGATCTCGCCGAACGCCCGCAGGCGGTGCAGGATCCCTTTGGTGTAATCCAGCCGGTCCACTCCGAGCAGCACGATGTCCGGATCACCCAGGTCGGCCCGGATCTGGCGGGCTCTGGCCTGGATCTCCGGGCTGCGAGCCAGCTCGTCGAGGGCCCTGCTGTCCACTGATATGGGGAACGCCCCGGCCCGCAGCTGCCGCCCGGCGAACTCCACCACCGAACCTCTTGTGGTGGCGCCGGCGCACCGGCGGGCAGCGCGCAGGAAGTTGGCTGCGTCGTCGCGCCGCTGGAAGCCCAGCAGATCGGCCCCCAGCAGGCCCTCCACCACCTGACGGCGCCACGGCAGCCGCGAGTAGATCTCGTAGCCGGGAAACGGGATGTGATCGAACCACCCGATCCTGAGATCCGGGCGTTTGTCCCGGAGGAAGCTGGGTACCAGCTGCAGCTGGTAGTCGTGGATCCAGACGGTGCTGCCGGGGGGGCTGTGCTCGGCGGCGGCGTCGGCGAAGCGGTGATTGATCTCCACGTACCTGTCCCACCATTCCCGTTCGAACACCGGCCGGCCGGTGACGTCGTGGTAGAGCGGCCACAGGGTGGCGTTCGAGAAGCCTTCGTAGTAGCCGGCGATATCGGATGCCCGCAGCGGCATGGGCACCACTTCGAATCCCTCCACCCGGAACGGGCTGAGATCCTCGTCGGCCGTCCCGGACCAGCCGATCCAGGTCCCGCCCATCCGCTGCAGGACCGGGGTGAGAGCCGACACCAGACCCCCCGGGCTGGGCTTCCACTCGCCTTCTCCCTCGCCGTCGGATCTCTCCACCGGTAGACGGTTGGCGACTATCACGAGAGATCCGGCGGCGTTGTCCTGCATGCCGGCCACCCTAGGGCCTACAGGCCGGAAGTCCGGGGGGGGGTGGGCGGTCGGTGCGGCGGACGGGGTGGCCATCACCGCCGGCGGCGGGTGTCGGCACCACCGGCGGCGGGTGTCGGCACCACCGGCGCAGGCCGCCGGCGGGACCGCCGTCAGGGACGCCGGCCGGCCTCCAGGGCCCCGACCACCCGGGCCGTGAGTTCCTGCAGGGACGGGGTCAATCCGGCGACCAGCGGTTGGGGCCGGTCCAGATCCCTGGCCCGGTCGGGCAGCTCGGCCAGGTCCGCCTCGAAACGCTCCCGCCCGGCACGCCACGAACCGGGAGCGTCGAGCCGTTTGCCCTCCCGCATGACCGGCTCCAGCAGCGGCGTCGTCCCGGCTGGGAGCTGCTCGTCCCGGAGGCCGATGCGGTCGTCGAGACCCGGTCCCCGGAAGACCTGCTTGGCCCCGGGCAGGGTGGCCTTGGCGGTCGATAGCTTGGCCACGGGGTGCTCCCCGTAGGCCACCAGCTTGTAGGCGCTGTCCAGGTAGGGGGCGTCGGCGGACACCCCCATCCGGGTACCGACCCCGGCCGCGTCGACCGGGGCCCCCGCTGCTACCAGCCGGGCCAGGTCCCGCTCGTCCAGGCTGCCCGAGACGAATATGCGCACGCCGGGTAGGCCGGCCTCGTCCAGCAGGGAGCGGGCCTCGAACGCCAGTTCCGCCAGGTCCCCGCTGTCCAGCCGGATTCCCGAGTTGCGCTCCAGGTGGAGACGCCGGATGACCTCTATGGCGTGGAGCACCCCTCTCCGGTTGTCGTAGGTGTCCACCAGGAACGTGGTTCTCTGGGGCAGGTCCTCGGCGAACGCGGTGAACGCCTCCAGCTCCGACGGGAACGCCTCCACGTAGGAGTGGGCCATGGTGCCGGCCGGGACCAGCCCGAACCGGTGGGCGGCCTCCACGTTGCTGGTCGCCGAGAACCCCACCAGGGCCGAGAGGCGGGCGGCGGCCAGGCCCGCCTCGATGCCGTGGGTGCGGCGGAAACCGAAGTCGACCAGGTCCATCCGGCCGGCCGCCGCTATCCGGCAGCGGGCCGCTTTGGTGGCCAGGGTGGTCTGGAACGAGATCTGGTTGAGGAGGTAGGTCTCCACCAGTTGGGCGGTGGCGATGGGCCCGCTCACCTCCAGGATGGGCTCGTTGGCGGTGATGATCCGGCCCTCCGGCACGGCCCGGACGTCCCCGTCGAAGCGCATCCCGGCGAAGGCGTCGACGGACCGCCTGTCGAAGCCGAGGCCGACCAGGTAGTCCAGGTCGGCCTCCTCGAAACCGAACCCCTCCAGCCACCTCAGGCTGTCCTCGATCCCGGCGGCCACCAGGAAACCCCGGGTGGGGGGCAGGCGCCGGACGAACAGGCTGAACGTGGCCGGCCCGGCCATGTGCCGGCGTATATAGCTGGCCGCCATGTTCAGCTCGTACAGGTCTGTCAGCAGGCCACCCGGCACCGCCCCACCTCACGGCCCGGGCGGGCGGCGGTCCGGTGACGGCAGGGGGAAACGCGACGGAGCGTGGCCGGCGGCCGCACCGGCCATGTTCGCCACCTTGAGGTAACCGTCCCGGAAGGACCGGGACCGGTCCCGCAGGGTGGCCAGGTCGGAGACCTTCGACGGCACCGGGCCGGCCAGGTCCCGGGCCGCCGTCCACACCCCGACGTAGAAGTCGTGCTCCTCGGTCCCGTCGCGGACGGTGGCCGCCCGCTGGCGGGCCTCCTCCGCCAGGCGCCTCAGGGCTTCACGCACCACAACCGGGTGTTCGGGAACGTTCATCTCTCTCACCAGCCACGAGGGTACGGACGCACGGCTCTGCGCCGATAGGGGCCAAAGGCATATCGACACGTGACCTTGGGCCCTGGTCGGGCGAACCGGCGGACCTGCACACTCGGCCCGGTGGTATCGAGCTTCCACCTGTTGCGCCGGCTGCAGCGGCACGGCGTTCCCGGGCGGGCCCCGTCGGTGGCGGTGCCGGTGGACCGGACGGCCGCCACCCGGAACGAGCTGGCCGGGGTGTTCGCCGCCGTCGAGCCGGTCGTGCAGGAGTGCCGCGCCATGGTGGAGGCGGCCACCGCCGAGGCCCGGGACACCCTGGAGCAGGCCCGGCTGCGCAGCCAACTCCTCCTGGACGAGGCCTCCGCCCGGGCGGCCGGGTTGGCCGCCGCCGAAGCGGCCGCCGAGCTGGCCCGGCTGGAGCGGGAGGCCGACGAGGTGCTGGCCTCCTCCCGGGCCGAGGCCGACCGGGTCGAGGCCCGGGCGGCGGCCCGGGAGAAGGAGCTGACCGACCGCATCGTCTCTTACACGCTCTCCCTACCGGTCCGCCCCGGCGGGGCCCGCTGATGCCGGCGGGGGCGGTAGCCGGCTGGATACGGGGCCGGGCCCTGCTGCGACGGCGCCTCGGTCCGGCCGGGACCCGGCAGCTGACCGCCGCCGGCTCTGTGGCCGGGGCGGTGCAGCAGCTGGCCGGCACCTCGTACGGGCACGCCGTCCGGCCCGGCATGGCCCTCCCGGCGGCCCAGAGGGCCGTCGACAGCACGCTCCTGTGGACCCTGCGGATACTGGCCGGATGGCAGCCACCCGGCCAGGCGGCCACGGTGCGGGTCCTGGCCGGCCGCTTCGAGATCGCCAACACGGTGGACCTGCTGATCGCCCTGCACGGGGGCGAGAGACCCGAACCGTTCGAGCTGGGGTCGTTGTCCACGGCCTGGACCCGGGTGCGGGCGGCCGGCACCCCGCCCGGTGTGCGGTCGGCTCTGCGCCGTTCCGAGTGGGGGGATCCCGGCGCTGACGATCCCGGCTCGGTGCTCCTGGCGCTGCAGCTGGCCTGGGCCGCCAGAGTGTTCGAGCAGGTCCCGCCGGCGGCCGGGTGGGCCAGGGACGCAGTCATGCTCGAAGTCCGCCACATGCGCAGCGTGGGAGCGGCCCCGCCCACCGACCCGTGGCTGCAGCGGCCCATAGAACGGGTACTGGGACGCCGGCCCCGGGCCGTCGAGCCGGGAGCACCAGGGCCGGGCGACCGGGCCGCCTGGTGGCGGTCGGTCGAGGAGGAGGCCCGGGTGATGACCGCCGGGCGGCCCGGACCGGCGGCGACGGTGGGGATCATCGGCCTGCTGTCGGCAGACGCGTGGCGGGTCCGGGCGGCGCTGGCCCTGGCCGGGGCGCCCGCCGGTGGCGCCTCGGAGGCGGTCCTGCCCGATGCCGTGGCCTGAGGTACCAGAACCGGAGCGGATGCAGAGGGTGGCCGTCGTGGCCGCCGACGAGGATCTGCAGCAGGTCCTGGTCGAGCTGGGCCGGGCCGGCCAGGTCGAGCTGGACGCCAGCCGGCCGTCGCCCGACGAGGAGCCGGGAGGCGAGACCCCCCTCGAGCAGGTGGTGCAGCGCATGGTCCGCTCCGGTCCCGTGGCGGCGACGACCGGCTGGTGCCCGGTCCAGGCGGTGTCCCCGCTGGCGGCCGGGCTGGCCCGCCGGGGAGGCGTTCTGGTGCGGCTACCGGCCCCGGCCGGCACCGAGCCTCCGACGCTGATCGCCGGGCACGGCCCGGCCCGGGCCTTCCAGCCGCTGGTGGACACCTACGGCACCCTCCCGTACCGGGACATCAACCCGGCCACCTTCGCCGGGCTGGCCTACGTGGCCATGTTCGGGATGATGTTCGGCGACGTCGGCCACGGCCTCCTGCTGCTCGGCGCCGGTCTGGCGCTGCGGGCGGGCCGGCCGGCCCGGCTGGCCGGCTGGTCCCGGCTGGCCCCCTTCGCCATCGGCTGCGGCGTGTCGAGCGCACTGGGCGGGCTCCTCTACGGCGAGGCGTTCGGTCCCACCGGGTTGGTCCCGGTGCTGTGGCAGCGACCGCTGGATCACCCCACCACGCTCCTAGGCGCGGCCCTGATCGTGGGGGCCGTCCTGCTGGCCGCGTCCTACGCCATCGGTATCGCCAACCGGTGGCGGGAGGCGGGCCCGCTGGGCGCCGTCCTGGCGGTGTCCGGGGTGGCCGGGGCGGCGCTGTACGCCGGGCTGGGGACGGCCGTCCTCGGGGTGCTCCTGCACCGCGGCGGGGTGGTGGTGGCCGGCGGCGTGGTGGCCGGGGCCGGCCTGGCCGTCGGGTTCGCCGGGTGCTTCGCGGCGGCCGGGGGGCGGGGAACCGGCCTGCTGCAGGCGACGGTCGAGATGTTCGACGCCACCCTGCGCATCGGCTCCAACACCGTGTCGTTCACCCGGCTGGCCGCCTTCGGTATGACCGACGCCGCCCTGGGCCAGGTCATCTGGGACGGGACGGTCTCGATCTGGCACCGGGGCGCGGCCCTGTGGGCGGCCGCCGGGCTGCTGTTCGTGGTCGGCCACGCGGCGGCCTTCGCCCTGGAGGGCCTGGTGGCCGGCGTGCAGGCCCTGCGCCTCGAGTACTACGAGATGTTCTCCCGGGTGCTCGTGACCGAAGGTCGCCCCTTCCGGCCGTGGCGCCTGCCCCGAGGCCCGTCCGGGGGACCGCCCCCCGGGGAAGGGTCGGTCCCGTTCCACGATTGGGAGGCCACGTGCTCACCTGGTTGATCGTCCTGCCCGTGTTGGGGGCCGCCGCGGCCGGCGCCATGTACCTGCTGCGCCGGAACCCGCCGCGGGGGATCCGCGTGTTCAAGGTGGTCAACGCCCTGCTGCTGCTGGGCGCCGGGGTCCTGATCGCCGTCGTCCTGCAATCCGGAACCGGGTACGCCGCCTCAGCCGCGGTGACGGGCAAGAGCTACAGCGGGCAGGCCCTGATAGGCGCCGCCATCGCCGTCGCCGGCTCGTCGATCGGCGCCGCAGTGGCCGTCGCCTACACCGGATCGGCCGCCCTGGCTGCCATGAGCGAGCGGCCCGAGATCTTCGGCCGGGCCATGGTCGTGGTGGGCCTGGCCGAGGGGATCGCCATCTACGGCCTGGTCATAGCGATCATCCTCATCGGCAAGGCCTGAACGTGGGACGCGTCGTGGTCATCGGTGAGGAGGACGCGGTCGGCGCCTACACCCTGGCCGGGGCCCGGGTGGTCGCCACCACCGGGCCCGAGTCGGTCCGCTCGGCCTGGGCCGATCTGCCCGCCGACACCGTTCTGGTCGTGCTGACCGCCAGCGCCGCGGATCAGCTCGGCTCCGGGGTGGGCGCCCGCCCGGACCTGCTGCAGGTCGTCATCCCATGACGGCCGGGGCCGCTGTCCTCGCCGGGCCACCGGCCCGGCCGCCCGACGCCGGCGGTCTCCCGGCCGAGCTGCTCCCGGTGGAAGAGGCCCTGCGCCGCCGGGCGTCCGCCACGGCACGATCCATCCGGGCCGACGCCGAGGCGCAGGCCGAGGCGGCCCTGTCGCAGGCCGGCCAGCAGGCGTCGGCCATCACGGACCGGGCTCGCCGGGATGGGCGGGCGGCGGCCCGGGGCGCCGGGGCGGCCCGCACCGCGGCCGCCCGCCGGCAGGCCCGGGAGACCGTCCTGGCCGCCCGCCGGGCCTCCTACACCCGCCTCCGGTCCGCGGTGATCGCCGCCGTCCAGGACCGGATCCGGGGCCCGGCCGGGCGGCCACTACGCGACTATCTCGCCGGGCTGGTCGGCCAGGCCGCCGGCGGCCCGGCGGTGGAGGCCTCCGGGGCGGGAGGCGGGTGGCAGGCCACCGCCGAGGGGCCGCACGGAACGGCGGCGCTGGACGTGGAGGTAGTGGTGGACCAGGTGCTGCAGGCCTTCGCCGAGGAGATCGCCCGGCTGTGGAACTGATCGGGCGGATCGCCCGGGTCAACGGGCCGCTGATCGAGGTGGAAGGCCTCGAGCGGGTCGCCGTGCTCGACGTGCTGGAGATAGGAGAGGACCGGCTGACCGCCGAGGTGGTGGCGGTCCGTCCGGGCCGGGCCACCGCCCAGGTGTACGACTACACGGGGGGTCTCCAGGTCGGAACGCCGGTCACCGGCTGCGACCGCCCGCTGTCGGCCCGGCTGGGACCGGGGCTGCTCGGGCGGACCTTCGACGGTCTGCTCCGACCCCTCGACGGGGCCGGCAGCTGGCTCCGCCCCGGAGGGCGGTCCGGGCCGGACCGGCCGGTCTGGCACTTCGAGCCGGCCGCCCGGCCCGGCCCGGCGGTCCGCCCCGGCGATGTCATCGGTGTGGTGCCGGACCGCTCCGGCGTCGAGCACCGGGTGCTGGTCCCCCCCACCGTCTCCGGCCCGCTGGAATGGGTCAGCCCCCCGTGCGACCTCGACGACGAGCAGCCCGTCGCCCGCGTCGGGGGGAAGCCGCTCAGCCTCACCGAGTGGTGGCCGGTCCGCCGGCCCCGACCGCACCGCAGCCGCCTGGACCTCTCCGTGCCCCTGATCACCGGTCAACGGGTGATCGATCTGCTGTACCCCATAGCCAAGGGCGGTACGGCCGCCGTCCCCGGCGGTTTCGGGACCGGCAAGACGGTCCTCCTGCAGCAGATAGTCAAGTGGTCGCGAGCCGACGTGATCGTATTCGTGGGCTGCGGCGAGCGGGGCAACGAGCTGGCCGACGCCCTGGCCGACCTGGCCGACCTGGAGCACCCGCTCACCGGGCGCCGCCTGGCCGACCGGACCGTGGTCATCGCCAACACCTCCAACATGCCGGTCATGGCCCGGGAGGCCAGCATCTACACCGGTATGACCGTCGCCGAGTACTACCGGGACATGGGCTACGACACCGTCCTCCTGGCCGACTCCACCTCCCGGTGGGCCGAGGCGCTGCGGGAGTTCACGTCCCGCAGCGGGGAGCTGCCGGTGGAGGAGGGCTTTCCGGCTGCGCTGGCGTCGGCGCTGGCCTCCTTCTACGAGCGGGCCGGGCGGGTGACCACCGGTTCCGGCCGGGAGGGATCGATCACCGTCATAGGTGCGGTGTCGCCACCCGGCGGGGACGTGACCGAGCCGGTGTCGGCCCACACCGAACGCTTCGTCCGCAGCCTGTGGACCCTGGACCGGGACCTCGCCTACGCCCGCCACTACCCGGCCATCACCTGGCGGCGGTCCTTCTCGCGCGACGCCTCGAACGTGGCCGCCTGGCACGCCCGGGCCGGCCGGGTGGAGTGGAGCGAGGACCGCCGCCGGGCCATCGCCCTGCTGGCCGAGGCCGACCGGCTGCAGCCGATGGCCGAGCTGGTGGGGATGACCGGGCTCCCGGATCGTGAGCGGGCGGTGCTCTTCGGCGCCGGCCTGCTGCGCGCCGCCGTCCTCCAGCAGAGCGCCACCAGCCCCAACGACACCACCTGCGGGCCCGACAAGCAGTCGACGCTGCTGCGCTCGGTGCTCGAGGTGTACGGGCGGGCCCAGTCCCTGATAGAGCGGGGGGTGAGCGCGGAAGCGGTGGAATCGGTCGACGTTTCCCCCCTGGCCCGGGCCCGCAACGAGGTCGGTGCCGACGACGCCGCAGCCGTGCTGGTCAGGGCCAAGAGCGTGCTCTCCTCGCTGGAAGGCCTGGCCGGGTGAACCAGCCGGTACCCGAGGTCCGGGTGGAGCACCGGGGCGCAGTGGGAGCGGAGGGACCCCTGCTGTTCGTGAGGGGAGCGCCGGGGGTGGGCTGGGACGAGTTCGCGGAGGTACGGCTGCCGTCCGGCGAGATGCGCCAGGGGCTGGTGCTCGAGGTGCACGGCGACCTGGCCGTGATCGAGGTCATGCAGGGGACGTCGGGCATCGACCCGGCGACGGTGTCGACCGCCTTCAGCGGCCACCCGTTCGAGGTTCCGGTCGGCGACGGCTGGCTGGGCCGGGTGTGGGACGGGCTGGGCCGGCCGCTCGACGGGGGGCCGCCGATGCTCGGCACCGAACTGCGCCCGGTGACCGGCCTGCCCGTCAACCCCATCGAGCGGGAGGTGCCGAGAGAACCGGTCATCACGGGGGTGTCGGTCATCGATGCGGTGACCACCCTGGTCCGGGGGCAGAAGCTGCCGGTGTTCTCCGTCGCCGGGCTCCCCCACCTGGAGCTGGCCGGCCAGATCGCCAGCCAGGCGCACGCCGGCGGCCAACCGTTCAAGGTGGTGTTCGTGGCCATGGGGCTCACCAGCGCCGACGCCGCCACCATCCGCGACATCCTGGAGAGCCGGGCCGCCGCCGGCGACCTGGCGTTGTTCCTCGACACCGCCGACGACCCGGTGGTGCAGCGGGTGCTGGCCCCCCGGGTGGCGCTGACCGTCGCCGAGCACCTGGCGTTCGACCTGGGCCAGCACGTGCTGGTCGTCCTGGCCGACATGACCAGCTACTGCGAGGCCCTGCGGGAGGTGTCGGCCGCCCGGGGGGAGGTGCCGGGACGCCGGGCCTACCCCGGCTACCTCTACAGCGACCTGGCCTCCATCTACGAGAGGTGCGGCCGGCTCAAGGGACGGCCCGGTTCCCTCACCCAGGTTCCGGTGCTCACCATGCCGGCCGGGGACATAACCCACCCGGTAGCCGACCTCACCGGCTACATCACCGAGGGCCAGATCGTGCTGTCCCCGGGCCTGTACGGGCGGGGCCTGTACCCGCCGGTGGACGTCCTCGACTCGCTGTCCCGCCTGATGCGCAAGGGCACCGGGGCCGGTCTCACCCGGGACGACCACCCCCGGGTGGCCGCCGAACTGGTGGCCGCCGAATCCCGGTCCCGCCAGCTGCTGGAACTGGTGGACCTCATCGGCGAATCGGCCCTCAGCCCCGTGGACCGGATCTACCTGAGCTTCCACGCCGGCTTCGAGTCGGAGCTGGTCGACCAGGAGGGCGGGGAGAGCCGGCCGATGGACGAGACGCTGGACCGGGCGTGGCGGGCCCTGTCACTGCTGCCCCGCTCGGAGCTGACCATGGTCTCGGAGGCCGACCTGGACCGTTTCTACACCGGAGCCGATCCCGGTGGTTGAGGGGATCCCGCCGGGACGGGCCGGGCGCCTGTGGCTGGAGGATCGCCTGGGCCACGCCCGGCGGGCCCTGGACCTGCTCGACCGCAAGCGGCGGGTCCTCCGGTTGCGGGTGCACGAAGCGGCCCGGGTCAGGGACCGGGCGCTGGAATCCTGGCGCCAGGCCTCCGCGGAGGCCCAGCGGGCCGGTCTGGCCGCCCGGGCGCTGGCCGGGACGTGGACCGTGCGGGTGGCCTCGGAACCGGTACGCGACCGGGCCGCGGTGGCCGTGGCGCCGGGCGACACCGTAGGCGTGCGCCACCCGGGCCGGCCCAGCATGGAGCTGCCCCAGCTGCCGACCGCCTACCAGGCCGCCTGCGGCCCGGCCGTGTGCGAGGCAGCCGCCGCTCACCGGGCCGCCCTGGAGGCGGCGGCCCAGCTGGCCGTGGGCGAACGGACCTTCCAGCTGCTGCGCGCCGAGCTGCAGATCACCGAACGCCGGTACCGGGCCGTCGAACGGGTCCGGCTCCCGGCGCTGCAGCGGGAGCTCCAGCTGCTCAACCTGCGGCTCGACGAGCTCGAGCGCCAGGAGAGGATCACCACCCGGTGGGCGTCGGGGCAGGCCGGCAGAGGGCCCGACCCGGCGGGGCGGCACCCGATCTCCGGCGCCTGACCTTCGGCTCTGCCAGGCGGCTGCTGTCGGCGCGACGGTTGGCCCATGACGGGCGCCGAGTTGACCCACCCGCCGCCGGCCGTGGTACCGAAGGGGGGCGGCAACGTTGCGGGCCGCATGCAGTTGCCGGGCGGCCGGCACCTGGCGGTCCGCCGGGAGACCCCGCACGACGCCGCCGGCCTGGTGGCCATGTACGACCGGATGGGGGCGGACGACCTGTACTGCCGGTTCTTCACCGCCCATCGACCGCCCGATGCGTTCATCGAGCGGATGACCCACGTCCACGATCGGGGCGGCGTCGGGCTGGTGGCGGTGATGGACCGGGGTCGGGGCCGGCGGCGCCTGGTCGGCGAGGCCAGCTACGAGCTGCTCACCGACGGCGACGGGGAGTTGGGTATAGCCGTCGACCGGGACGCCCGCGGATGGCTCGGGCCCTATCTGCTGGAGCTGCTGATCCGGATGGCCGCCGACCGGGGTGTCCCGGCCCTCGAGGCGGACGTGCTCATGTCGAACCGCCGGATGCTGGCCCTGCTGCGGGCCCGGGGCTACGTGGTCCTGGACCACTTCGACTCCCCGGCCACCCTGCGGGTGTCCGTGGCGACGGCCGGGCCGGCACCGGCGTGGCCCGGCCCGCACGACCGGCCCCGGCTGCTGGTGGAGATACCGGGCGGGCAGTGGCACCTGGCTGCGGCCATGGAGAAGCGGGGCTTCCAGGTGGTGGCCTGCCCGGGCCCCGACCGGGGCGGCCCCGTCTGCCGGCCGCTCTACGGGCGGCCGTGCCCCCTGGCCGCCGGGGCGGACGTGATCCTGGAAGCCCAGACGGGAACCCTCGCCAAGGTGCTGGCGGGGGCCCACCCGCGGTTGCATCCTGCCGTGCCGACCTGTGCCGTCCCCCGTCCCGGGGAGCAGGCCGCCGGCGGCCGGCCGGCCCTGCCGCCGGGCGACGAAGCCGCCATCGGGGATTTCCTGGAGGATCTGGCCGGCGGGGCGGGACGTGACCTTGGCCCCTGATCGGACGACGGGCCGGTCCGTAGCCTGACTGGCGGGTACTGCGGCGCCGACATCGAGGAGGCGAGACGGTGCATTGGGAGGTCATCGACAAGCGGATCTTCCCGCCCGGCCGGCCCCCGAACATGGCGGACTACGACGCTGAGCGCCGGGCCTTCTCCTGGGAGGCGGCGCGCGCCGCCCTCGACGGGTTGCCCGGCGGGCGGGGATTGAACATCGCCTACGAGGCCGTCGACCGTCACATCCGGCACGGGCGCGGCGAACGCCGGGCCCTCATATGCCTCGGGCGCGGCGGGTCCCGCACCGAGGTCAGCTACCGGCAGCTGCACGAACGGTCGAACCGGGTGGCCAACGTCCTCACGTCGCTGGGGGTCGGCGCCGGGGACACGGTGGCCGTGCTGGCGCCGCGCACGGCTGACCTGCACCCGGTGGTCCTCGGGGCCCTGAAGATGAAAGCGGTGGTCAGCCCGCTGTTCGCCGCCTTCGGCCCCGAACCGGTGCGCCAGCGCCTGGAGCTCGGCCGGGCCCGGGTCCTGGTCACCACCGCGGCGCTGTTCCGGCACAAGATCGCCCCGCTCGCCGGCCGCCTACCCCACCTCGAGCACATCCTGATCGTCGGCGGACAGGCGGTCGGCGACGGTCAGGGTCCGCTGCGCACCGAGTCGCTGGACCGGCTGATGGCGGCGGCCGGGCCGGAGTTCGAGATCCCCCCGACCGACCCCGAGGACGTGGCGCTGCTCCACTTCACCAGCGGCACCACCGGCTCGCCGAAAGGGGCGCTGCACGTGCACGGGGCGGTGGTGGCCCACCACGCCACCGGCCGGCTGGCTCTCGACCTGCACGATGACGACGTCTACTGGTGCACCGCCGACCCGGGCTGGGTGACCGGCACCTCCTACGGGATCATCTCCCCCCTGGCGTGCGGGCTGACCAGCGTGGTGGACGAGGGCGAGTTCGAGGCCGAACGGTGGTACCAGGTGCTGGAGGAGCACGCCGTCACCGTCTGGTACACGTCGCCGACCGCCCTGCGGATGCTGATGAAAGCCGGGGGCGACGTGGCTCGGGGTCACGACCTGAGCGCCCTGCGGTTCGTGGCCAGCGTGGGAGAGCCCCTCAACCCGGAAGTGGTGGTGTGGGCCGCCGACCACCTGGGTCTGCCGATCCACGACACCTGGTGGCAGACCGAGACCGGCGGGGTGATGATCTCCAACTTCGCCTGCATGGACATAAGACCCGGGTCCATGGGGCGGCCCCTCCCCGGCGTCGAGGCCACGGTGCTGCGACGCGACGAGGACGAGCGGATCGTGGTCGACCCCGACGGGCGGGCCGTCGAGGCCGGCGACGACCAGGAGGGGGAACTGGCGCTGCGGCCCGGGTGGCCGTCGATGTTCCGCGGCTACCTGGATGACGAGCAGCGCTACCGGGACTGCTTCGTCGGCGGCTGGTACCTCACCGGCGACCTGGCCAAGCGGGACCGGGACGGCTACTTCTGGTTCCTCGGGCGGGGCGACGATGTGATCAAGTCGGCCGGTCACCTCATCGGGCCGTTCGAGGTCGAATCCATCCTGCTCGAGCACCCGGCGGTGGCCGAGGCGGGAGTGGTCGGCGCCCCGGACCCGATAGCCGGCCAGGTGGTCAAGGCGTTCGTGGCGCTGGTGCCCGGCTACGCCCCGTCGGAGGAGCTGCGTCTGGACCTGGTCGGTTTCGCCCGGCGCCGGCTGGGGGCGACCGTCGCCCCGCGCCAGATCGTCTTCCGCCAGGACCTCCCTCACACCGAGAGCGGCAAGATCGTGCGCAGGTTGCTCAGATCGCAACCCACCCCGGAGCCGGCCGGATGAGCCCGGCCCGCCACGCCCTGGGGGCCGCCCCGGTCGGTGCGCAGCCCGACGGGGACGGTCGCCACGCCGTGCATCTCCTCGACCAGATGATCCGCATCCGCCGCTTCGAGGAGCGGTGCGTGGAGCTCTACAGCGACACCCGCATCAGGGGGTTCCTGCACCTGGGTATCGGGGAGGAGGCCTGTTCGGTGGGGGTGATGGAGGCGCTGGGCCCTGACGACGCGGTGGTCTCGACCTACCGCGAGCACGGCCACGCCCTGGCCCGGGGCATGTCGATGCGTTCCGCCATGGCCGAGCTGGAGGGCCGGCTGGAGGGCTGCAGCCGGGGCCGGGGTGGATCGATGCACCTGTTCGACGCGGCCACCAGGTTCTACGGCGGCAACGCCATCGTCGGCGGCGGTATCCCCCTGGCCGTGGGGCTGGCCCTGGCCGACCGCATGATGGGCCGGCCCCGGGTCACGGCCTGCTTCTTCGGCGACGGTGCCGTGGCCGAGGGCGAGTTCCACGAATCCATGAACCTGGCCGCCCTGTGGCAGCTGCCGGTGCTGTTCTGCTGCGAGAACAACCTGTACGCCATGGGCACGGCGCTGGGCCGCTCGGAGTCCGAGACGGACCTGTCGCTGAAGGCGGCGAGCTACCGGGTTCCGGCGTGGGAGGTGGACGGCATGGACGTACGGGCGGTGGAGCGGTCCGCCCGGGACGCCGCCGAGCGCGTGCGCGAGGGCGGAGGGCCGCACTTCCTGGAGCTGCGCACGTACCGCTTCCGGGCCCACTCCATGTACGACCCGGACCGCTACCGGGACAAGGCGGAGATCGAACGGTGGAAGCAGCTCGACCCCATCGCCACCTTGACAGAGGCACTGACAGGCGAGGGGTTGCTGGAGGCGGGTGAACTGGAGCGCATCGAGCAGGCCGCGAGCACCGAGGTCGACGACGCGGTGGCTTTCGCCGACGCCGGCACGCTGGAGCCGGTGGAGGACCTGGAGAACTTCGTGCTGTCCGGGCCGGCACCGGGAGACGGTCGGTGACCAGGATCTCGTACCGGGAGGCGCTGCGTGAGGCCATGCGCGACGCCCTCCGGCGCGACGAGCGGGTGTTCCTCATGGGCGAGGACGTGGGCCGCTACGGCGGGTGCTTCGCCGTCAGCCTGGGTCTCCTGGAGGAGTTCGGTCCGGGGCGGGTACGGGACACCCCGCTGTCGGAGTCGGCCTTCGTCGGCGCCGGCATCGGGGCCGCCCTCGGGGGCATGCGGCCCATCGTCGAGATCATGACCGTCAACTTCAGCCTGCTGGCCCTCGATCAGATCGTCAACAACGCGGCGTCGCTGCTGTACATGTCCGGCGGTCAGTTCAACGTGCCGCTGGTCATAAGGACCAGCACCGGGGGCGGGCGGCAGGTGGCGGCCCAGCACTCCCACAGCCTGGAAGGGTGGTTCGCCCACATCCCGGGCATCAGGGCGGTGTTCCCGGCCACCGTCGAGGACGCCCGGGGGATGCTCTGGACCGCTCTCGAGGACCCCGACCCGGTCATCATCTTCGAGCACGCCTCGCTGTACAACATGCAGGGCGAGCTGCCCGACGATGCCGGGCCGGTCGACATCTCCCGCTCGGCCGTCCGCCGGGAGGGGGACGACCTCACCATCGTGGCCTTCGGGGGCACGCTGGGCGTGGCCCTCGACGCCTCCGAGCAGCTGGCCGCCGACGGGGTCACCGCCGAGGTCGTCGATCTGCGCAGCCTCCGTCCCCTCGACGACGCCACCTTCGTGGCCTCGGCCAGCCGGACCCACCGGGCGCTGGTGGTGGACGAGGGATGGCGGACCGGCAGCCTGGCCGCCGAGGTGGCGGCCAGGATCCAGGAGCAGGCGTTCTACGACCTCGACGCACCGGTGGCCAGGGTGTGCAGCGCCGAGGTGCCGATGCCCTACGCCAAGCACCTGGAGGACGCCGCCCTGCCGTCGGTCGGCCGGGTGGTGGCCGCCGCCCACGCGCTGGGAGGCTGACGTGGGCCAGTTCAAGATGCCGTCCCTGGGGGCGGACATGGAGTCCGGCACCCTGACCAGATGGCTGGTGGGTCCCGGGGATCAGGTCCACCGCGGTGACGTGGTGGCGGTGGTCGACACCGAGAAGTCCACCCTGGAGGTGGAGGTGTTCGAGACCGGCGTGGTGGACCGCCTGCTGGTGGCCGAGGGGGCGGAGGTCCCGGTCGGCACCCCGCTGGCCGTCATCGGCGCGGCGGTGGGCGGGCCGGTGCCGCCCGCCCCACCGGCTCCGGCCCCACCCGCTCCCGCCGCGGCCGCCCCGGCCCCACCCGCTGCGGCCCCACCCGCCCCGGCCGCGGCCGGGGTCGCGATCGGGCCGGCCATTCCGACCTCCACCCGCCCGGCGCTGGTGGCGTCGCCGATGGTGCGCCGCCTGGCCGGCCGGCTGGGGGTGGACCTGGCCCTGGTCAGGGGCAGCGCCCCGGGCGGCCGGATCACCCGCCACGACGTGGAGGCGGCGGCCGGGCGGCCGCCGGGCGCACCGGCCCGCCCTTTCATCCGGTCGTCGCCCCGAGCCCGGCGCCTGGCCGCCGAAAGGGGTCTGGACCTGGCCGCGGTGGCGGGAACCGGACCGGGCGGGGCGGTCACCGTCCTCGACGTGGAGTGCGCCGGTCCGGCGGCTCCGCCCCCGGCGCCGGCCGTCCCGGCCGGTACCGGTCCGGCGGTCGCCGCCACCCAGCTGACCGGCGCCGCCAGCCAGATGACCGGCGCCACCACCCGCACGACCGGCGCCGCCCCGGCGGCCGGGCCGGTGGAGGACCGCCAGGCGGCCATGCGCCGGGCCATCGGCGCCCTGATGGCCCGGTCCAAGCGGGAGGTGCCGCACTACTACCTGAGCACCACCGCCGACATGGGCCCGGCGGCGGACTGGCTGACCCGGACCAACCTGGACCGGCCGGTCGCCTCCCGGTTGATCATGCCGGCGCTCCTGCTCAAGGCGGTGGCCCGGGCGGTGGCGACGGTTCCGGAGATGAACGGTTCCATGGTCGACGGCTCGTTCGTCCCCGCCCCGGCTGTGCACCTGGGCGTGGCCATCTCCCTGCGGGGCGGGGGCCTGATCGCCCCGGCCATCCACGACGCCGACCGCCTGGCGCTCGGGGACCTGATGGGCGCCCTCCGGGACCTGGTCTCCCGGGCCCGGGCCGGCAGGCTGCGGAGCTCGGAGATGAGCGATCCGACCATAACCGTGACCAACCTGGGCGATCTCGGGGTGGAGTCGGTGTTCGGGGTCATCTACCCGCCCCAGGTGGCGCTGGTCGGGTTCGGCCGGGTGGCGGAGCGCCCATGGGCCGAGAACGGGATGCTGGGCGTGCGGCCCTGCACGACGGTCACCCTCTCCGCCGACCACCGGGCGTCCGACGGCCACCGGGGCGGCCTGTTCCTCACCCAGATAGCGGAACTTCTACGAAAGCCGGAGGAGCTATGACCCGCGACGACGCCATGGACCTGGTGCGCAGCGTCATGAGGGAGGTGGCCCCGGAGGCCGACCTGGGCGCCGTGGGGCGGGACGAGACGCTGCAGGAGGCCCTCGACATGGACTCGATCGACTTCTTGAACTTCGTGATCGGCCTGCACGACCGCACCGGCCTGGAGATACCCGAGCGGGACTACCCGCAGCTGGCCACCCTGGACGGCTGCATCGACTACCTCTCCTCCCGGACCTGACGACCCGGCGGTCAGCACCCCGCCGGGCCGGGCGTCACAGCTTGTAGCCGATGGCCCGCAGCAGGCTCTTCCGCTCCGACTCCTCTGAGGGGCCCTCGAAGCCGACCGGCGGGAACCCGTCGACCACCCCGACCACCCCCCGCCCCATCACCGTCTCGGCGATCACCACCTCGACCGGGTTGGCCGTGGCGCAGAAGACGGTGCACACCTCCGGGACCTGCTTGATGGCGTTCAGCACGTTCACCGGATAGCCGTCGCGCAGCATCACCACGAACACGTGACCGGCGGCGATGGCCTCCGCCGCCCGGACCGCCAGGTCCACCATCTCCGGGGAGTTGCCGGACCGGCGGATCAGGCGCGGTCCGGACGCCTCGCAGAAGGCGATCCCGAACAGGATGTGCGGGCTGCTGCCCGCCAGCGCCTCGTGCAGGTCCTCGACCGTCTTGACGAAGTGGGCCTGGCCGATGATGACGTTCTGGTCCTCCGGCTTGTCAACGGGAACCGCGATGAGCTCCACTGCCGCTCCTTCCCGACCGGGCGTGGGCGACCGGTGCCATGTGCTCGACGAACCAGTCCCGGGCCAGTTCCGCCGCGGCCGGCAGGGTGCCGGGCTCTTCGAAGAGGTGCGTGGCCCGGGGGACGATCGACAGGCGGCTCTCGCCGCCCAGCTGGTCCTGGGCCATCCGGTTCAGCTCCAGGACGGCCCGGTCCTCGCCGCCGACGATGAGGAGGGTGGGGGTGCGCACGTGGGCCAGCCGGGACCCGGCCAGATCCTGGCGACCGCCCCGGGACACGACGGCGGCCACGTCCTCGCCGGGATCGGCGGCCGCCCACAGCGCCGCGCCGGCCCCGGTGCTGGCCCCGAAGTATCCGATGGGGGCGTCCTCGAGGCCGGGCTGGCGGCCGGCCCAACGGGTGGCCAGGATCAGACGACCGGCCAGAAGCCCGATATCGAAGACGTTGGCCCGGGACTGCTCCTCCGCCGGGGTGAGCAGGTCGAACAGCAGGGTCCCGAGGCCGGCCTGGCCGAGGACGCTGGCGACGTAGCGGTTGCGGGGGCTGTGGCGGCTGCTGCCGCTGCCGTGGGCGAATACCACCAACCCGCTGCCTTCGGCGGGCCAGGCCAGGAACCCGGGCAGACGGATCTCACCGGCCTCGATCTCCACCTCGGTCTCGCGGGGGGGCGGGTCGGCGGCCGCGACCGGCGCGGCCACCCGCTCGGCGGGCGCGGCCCGGGAGAGCAGGCGCACAACCTCGTCGTCGGAAACCTGGGTGAAGTCCCGGTACCACTGACCGATGGCCCACAGCCGCTCGGCCACCTCCCCACAGACGACCTCGACCTCGCGGCTCAGGTCCTCGACGGCTTCCGGGCTGGCGACCGGGACGGCCAGCCCCACCCGTCCGGCCCCGTGGGCCCGG
>DASSZD010000190.1:0-36622 GCA_035702985.1 Acidimicrobiales bacterium | reverse complement strand
GTCGTCACCGACCACGGAGGCTCGGTCTCGGTGTCGGTCCCGCAGGAGGGCGGCACGCTGGTGCACATCGAGCTGCCCATCGTGACCGAGGTGGAAGCCGAGAGCGGCGACCAGCCCGACGCCGGGCCGGACGGGCCCGGCCATGCGGTCAGCCCTCCCCCGCCTGCCCCTCACGGCCCGGATGGGGAGGTCGCCTGGTCGGCTCCGTCCCGCCACGGCTGAGCAACTTCCCTGGCCATCCGGCCGGCGCTGGTCCGGGGCAGCCGGTGCCGGGTTGGGCCACCGGGCTTCTCGCTCGATCGGATCCCACGCGCATCTGTGAGCCGCTTTTTCAACTGTGAGCCGTTTCGCCGGACCGCCCTCGAATTCAGCTCACAGTCGGCAAACCGGCTCACAAAAAAGGGGCTGCGCCATCGCCCCCGAATCGGTTGGCCGCTCCTGGTGGGAGAGGATCTCGGCGAAGAGTGGCGTTGGAAGTGGGTGGGTGCCCGGAGCGGGAATCGAACCCGCACGACCTTTCGGCCAATGGTGTTTGAGACCATCGCGTCTGCCTATTCCGCCATCCGGGCGGGCACTGTGACCAGCGGTTTTGTAGCCTAGCGCACCCCTGGGTGGCCCTCTGCGACTACAGGCTGTGCGCCCCCGCTCCCCGCCGGCTCCTGGACAGGTGCCGGCGTGACAAGACTACGGGCGGGCTGGCCCGGTGCGGAACACTCCGTCCTGTGTGGCTCGGCCGGCTACCGGCACTGGAGCCCGGAGATCACCTGCCAGGTGCCGTCGGAGAGGCGGCCGACCTCGAGCGTGGTGCTTCCCGACCGCACCTCCGTCATCGAGCCGCCGGAGGAGCGGCCGGGAACGACGTCCCATCCCGACGCCGGGATCCGCCATCCGCTCAGTCCGTTGCGAGCGTTCGCGAACCGGACGGCGGCGGCGAGCGGCGACGGCTGCCCTCCCCGCGCCACGGCGAGCGACAGGGAGAAGTGACGACACGACGCCGGTGAGGACGTGGCGGACGGCCCGGATCCGACAGAAGAGGGTCGCCCGGTCGCCGCCGAGCCGCATCCGGCTACAGCCAGGACGACCGCCGCTCCTGACGCCAGGTGGATCATCGGCCGTCTCACAAGTGTCGCCGCAGCTCCCCGATCGCCCGGGCGATGATCTCTCTCGACCGGTACCGGACCTCGTCGGGCGTCATGCGCCCACCACCGAAGCCCATCGTCATCGTGGTCTCTTCCTCGTAGATGTCGATCGAGATCTGAGCCTGCCTGGGACCGAGCCTCCCGGACCGGTCGCGCTCCGCCCCGTCGGCAGCGGCTCGTTGCTCTGCCGTCGGCTTCGGACGATCGTCCCCCTCGTAGTAGAACCATCCCCCGCTCATTCCTCTGATGCTAGGTAGGTCGCTCCCGGTGTTCCCACCCCAAGCGGCCGCCCGTGCCCTGAGCGCTGCCCGCGAAGCGGCGATGCCAGGGTCAGCCTCCACGTTCGATGTCGGCCGGGAGGCGGAGCCGGAACACGATGAAGTTCGGTACGCCGGCGAGGTCGCCGAGCTCGTCGGGAAAACGGGCCATGGCCTCGGCTGAGGGTCGAGCCTCGGCGATCCGCTCAACCGCGAACCCGGCATCAGCAAAGGCGTCGACCGTCGCCGACAGGGGTCGCCGCCAGAAGTGCTGGGTGACCTCGACGTCGGCCTTCCGCCATTTGTCGCTGACCAATTGAGTGTCGAAGTATCCGCCCCGCTGGGTGGCCAGTGGAGGGGCGAACGGATGATCCAACGACAGGACCGCCCACCCGCGGGGCCGGAGTACCCGGGCAAACGATCCGAGTGCAACTGACCAGTCCCGGAGGTAGTGGAGAGCGAGAGAGCACGTCACGCCATCCACGGACCCCGGTTCGAGCGGCAACGGCATGGCCAGGTCGGCCACGAAGAACCTGCCGCGCCCGGCGCAACGTCGCTCCGCCTGCTCGATCATGGCAGCGCTGAGGTCCATGCCGATCACGTCGGCGCCCCGGTCCAGGAGCCACTCCGCCTGGGCGCCGGATCCGCACCCGGCGTCGAGCACCGTCATTCCGGTCAGGTCGGGCGGGATCAACGATCGGAGGGCCGGCCGCTCGAGGTGACCGTTCCACGGTCCGTCATCGGTGGTCCGGGACCACACCGCAGCCAGCCGGTCATACGCCTCCCGCGTCCGTCGCATGTGCTCTGCCGGGTCGATCGGAGCGTCGCTCGCCATACCCCGTGGCTACCAGAATCCGGTCCCACCTCCAGCCCCGATGATTCCCGGCGCTGATGTACGTCGGAAACCGAAGGCGGGCCGACGAGGTCGGTCCACGCCCGGGTCAGCAGGTGCTGACCCGCAACCAGTAGAGGAGCACCCGGTGACGTCGCTGGCCCGCGTTCACAACTTCTCCGTCTCGCTCGACGGCTTCGGCACCGGTGAGGGCCAAGCGCTCGACGCGCCGTTCGGCCACGCCGGGCACCGTCTCGTCGAGTGGATGATCGCGACCCGGTGGGGCCGCCACCAGGTGCTCGGCCAGCCCGGCGGGACGGCCGGGGCCGACGACGCGTTCGCCCGGAAGCATTCCGTCGGGATCGGTGCCGAGATCATGGGCGCCGGGAAGTTCGGCCCGCCCGGGTGGCACGAGGACCCCGACTGGAAGGGATGGTGGGGTCCGAACCCGCCGTTCCGCACCCCGACCTTCGTCCTCACCCACCACCCCCGCCCGCCGATCGAGATGGAGGGCGGCACCACGTTCCACTTCGTCGATGCGTCCCCGGCCCAGGCGCTGGAGACGGCCCGGGCCGCGGCCGGAGGCCAGGACGTGCGCATCGGCGGAGGCCCGACCGTCATCCGCGCCTTCCTCGCCGAAGGGCTCGTCGACCACCTGCACGTCGTGGTCGTGCCGATCCTGCTCGGCCGGGGCGTGAGCCTCTGGGAGGGACTGGAGGGCCTCGAGAAGGGCTTCGACCTCGAGGTGGTGTCCCCGCCCAGCGGCGTGACGCACCTGACGTTCACCCGGGCGGGGGCCTGACGGTCACCCGGGCGGGGGCCTGACGCTCGCGTGCGGCCGCCCCCCGGGGCCGGCCGGCGGCAGCCCGGCCGCCGGGAAGCGCCTCCGGCCCGGCTGCTCCGGCCGGGATGTTCGGATTGGCAGCCGGCCTGCACCTACATCACCGCGGTGATTGCCCTAGGTTGCGTGGTATCGCCCCCGAGATCGACATCCGATGCGGGTAGGCATCGTCTGCCCCTACAGCCTCACGCTCGCCGGTGGCGTCCAGGCCCAGGTGCTCGATCTTGCCTGCGCCCTGCAACGACGAGGCATCCAGGCCCGGGTCCTCGCCCCGTGCGACGGGCCCCCACCCCACCCGAGCGTCACCCCGCTGGGCAACTCCATCCCGGTCGCGGACAACGGTTCGGTCGCCCCCATCGCCCCCGACCCGGCGGCCGCCCTGCGCACCATCCGGGCCCTGCGCGACGAACAGTTCGACGTCGTCCACCTGCACGAGCCGCTCACTCCCGGTCCGTCCCTCACCGCTCTGATATCCGCGTCCACCCCGCTCGTGGGCACCTTCCACCGGTCCGGGCCCAACTCGTGGGTTCGGGCCCTGCCGGGCCTGGCCCGATGGTGTGTAGACCACCTGGCGGTGCGGGCGGCGGTGTCGCAGGATGCCCTGCAGACCGCCACCGAGGCGTTCGGCGGCCGCTACGAGCTTCTGTGGAACGGCGTCGACGCGGCCCGCTACCAGGGCGGCGAGGAGGTGCCGAAGAGCAGGGAGCCGACGGTGCTCTTCATCGGCCGGCACGAGCCGCGTAAGGGCCTGTCGGTCCTCCTCGACGCCCTGGACCTCCTCGGCGACGACGTCCGTCTCTGGGTGGCCTCGAGTGGCCCCGAGACGGCGAAGCTGAAGCGGCGGCGGTCCGACGACCATCGCATCGAGTGGCTCGGCCACATATCGGAGACCGAGAAGGTACGGCGCCTGCGTGCCGCCCACGTGTTCTGCGCCCCCTCCCTGCACGGTGAGAGCTTCGGGGTCGTGCTGCTCGAGGCGCTCGCTGCGTCCACCGCCGTCGTGGCCAGCGACATCCCGGGCTACCGCAGGGTGGTGCGCCACGAGGTCGAGGGGCGCCTGGTGGAGCCCGGCGATCCCGGTGGCCTGGCCAAGGCCATCCAGGAGGCGGTCGGGGACGGACCGCGGGGCGGCCTGATCGACCGGGGTCTGGAGCGGGCCCACCACTTCTCCATGGAGCGCCTCGCCGACCGGTACGTCCAGCTGTACGAGAGCGCAGCCGGCCGGCCCGTCTGATCCGCCCGGGGGCGGGCCGGCCGGGGGTGGCCCGGGCTCAGCGGACCACGGAGCGGGATCCTCGCAGCGGCAGGTCCAGCCGGGCCAGGAGACGCTGGTCGTCGGCCTCCACGGTGATGTCCGAACCGGCCGACCGGGCCACCTGGCGCAGCTGGTCGAGCAGCTCGGGCGACGCCGGCCCGATGACGCGCTGGTCCACCGCCACTGCGTCGGAGGAGACGGTGATGACCATCTCCTCCCCGGACCGGGCCAGGGTGCGCAGCAGCTCCACCCCCAGGCGGACCGTCGCCGCCGCCTGAGCCAGTTCCGACAACGCCACCGACCCGGAGCTGAGCACCTGGCCCGGGGTGCCGATGACCTCCCGGACGATGGCCATCTCGGTTGCCAGCACCGCGCCCAGGGTCTCGTCCCACGCGACCGGTAGAGCCACGCCGGGGCCGACCACCTCGGACCACTCGCGCTCGCACCGCAGCCTCTCCAGCTGCCACAGCACCGCCCCCGAGCCGGGGGTGACCGCCGATTCGGCCCGCCGCTCGGCGGCCACCGACTCGGCCCGCAGGATCTCCGCCTGGAACGTCTCGGCCCGGCGGTCCGCCTCCAGCACCCGCCGCTCCGCCTCGTCGACGGCGGCCCGGGCCACGTCCGCCTCGGCGCGCGCCACCTCCGCCTCGTCGCGGGCCACGGCGGCCTCCGAGCGGGCCGTCTCCAGGGCCTTTCTCGCCTCCTCCGCGGCCCGGCTGTGCCTGTCCGCCACCCGGCGCTCCCGGCGGACCGCGGCCGACCTGGTCCGGGCGGTGAGGGCCAGAGCGACCAGGGCGATCACGGCAACAGCCAGGGCGACGGCGAAGGCGACGGTCATCGACCCGCGAAGCTAGCGACCCGGCGGGCCGGAGGCGGAGATGGTCGGGCGGGGCGGAGCACCCGGCGGATGCCGCGGCGGGAGCGCCGGAAGGCCCTGCGGCAGCGCCATATCCCCACACAAGCGTCAAATCTCCGCTTGCGCGGTAAGAACCCTGCCATGGAATGGTGCGTGGATACAAGGGTCCCTGCGGCCCGGTCCCTGATCGAGGAGGATATCTGCGCGCACCTGGGCCGTCACGCGACCGAACCGGGCGTGGTGGAACTGGCCCGGCCGCTGATCCGCCAGGCGCTGGACACGCTGCCGGCGGGCACCCTGTGGCTCTCGGTGGAGTGGGAGGACCAGCACGGCCGGCTGCGGGCCCGCCAGATCGACGTCGGGAACCTGCCCGGCGCCGAGCTGGGACCCGGCGTGACCCGGGCCCACGACGCCATCGGCGACCTGCTGCGCGACCATGACGAGGCCGACGCGATCATGGTGTCGCTCAACGTGGCCCGCTTCGCCCAGCAGGACATCGATCCCGGCCCGGGCGACCCAGATGTGCTGCCCGACGAGCGGCCGGCTCACCTGCTGGGCCTGGTGGCGGCGGAGATCAGCGACGGCCACAGCCTGGAGGAGGCGGCGGCCCGGGTCGGGGCCACCGTCGCCGAGCGTGAGGCCCGCCGGTCCGACGTGGGCTCCGACGCGGCGGCGGTGGCGGACCTGATGGTGGAGACGGAGCGGCGTCTGGGCGGGGACTTCGAGGTGGTCTCCGTGGCGGCCGACCGCGCCGTCCTGCGGAACCGGCGCTGCCCGTTCGGCCGGACCAGCCCGGCCATGTGCCGCTTCACGTCGGCCCTGGCCGGCGGCCTGGGGGCACGAGCCGCCGGCCAGGCGGAGGTCAACGTGGTGGAGAGCCTGGCGGCGGGCGACCACGAGTGCCGGGTCGTCGTCGAGCTCAGCAACTCCCCCCGCCGCCCGGTGTCACACCATTACCGGTGGCCCCCCATCCCCGACGAGGAGCCGGTCAAGCCCAATCGGGGGTTCCAGGTCACCCTGTCGATGCAGCTGCCGAGGGACCGGCTGAGCGTGCCGGTCACCCGGCACCTGATCCGGGCCGCCATGAGAGAGGTGGGGGTCATCGACGACGACGCCGACGCGGTGGAACTGGCCATCACCGAGGCGTGCGCCAACGTGATCGACCACTCCGGCCCCGGCGACGCCTACGAGGTGTCGTTCACCCTGGGCACCGCGGCCTGCCACATCCGGGTGATCGACGTGGGGCGGGGCTTCGACCACCGGGCGTTGAGCGTCCGCGACATGGCCGCCACCGACGCCGAGCACGGCCGGGGCGTGGCTCTCATGCACGCCCTGGTGGACCAGGTCCGTTTCGAGTCCGAACCGGAGCGGGGCACGGTGGTCCACCTGGTGAAGCTGCTCCACTTCGACGACTCCTCCACCGCCCGGCGGTTGATGCTGGAGAACCCCCAGGACCCTCCGGCCTGACCGCCCGGCGGAGCTAACACCGCTAACCCGCGCCGCCGGGACGGGACGGCTTAGCTGTTGGCGACGGAAGTTACGTTTGGCGCCGCTCCCGGGTCCAACACCCGTTGAGGGGCGCTACCGTGCGACCCGTCAGCCGTCCCACCAGCCAGCGACCCAGGAGGTCCCGCCGCTTTGCCCGCCTTCGTGTTTCCCGGCCAAGGAGCGCAACGCCCGGCTATGGGGGTCCCGTGGAGGGAGCATCCGTCGTGGGAGGTGGTAGAGGAGGCCTCCCAGGCCGCCGGGCGCGACATAGGCCGGCTGCTGACCGAGGCCGACGACGAGGAGATCACCGAGACCCGCAACGCCCAGCTGTCCACCTTCACGTTCTCGCTGCTGGTGCTCGACGCGGTGGAGCGGCTCGGTATCGAGCCGACCCGGCTGGCAGGCCATTCCCTGGGCGAGTACAGCGCCCTGGCGGCGGCCGGCACGCTCGGCTTCGAGGAGTCCGTGCAGCTGGTGGCCGAGCGGGGCGAGGCCATGCAAGCGGCGGCCGACGCCTCGGCCGGGGTCATGGGCATCGTGTCGGGCTGCGACGCCGACACGGTGGACGTCGCCTGCCGCCTGGCCGACGGCGAGGTGTGGGTGGCGAACTTCAACAGCGGCGAGGAGACGGTGATCGCCGGATCCCCCGAGGCGGTCGAACGGGCCGGCGACCTGGCCTTGAGCCTGGGCGCCCGCCGGGTGGTGGCGGCCCGGGTGGGAGGCGCCTTCCACACCCCGTTCATGGCCCCGGCCCGGGACCGGCTGCGCAAGGTGCTGGCCACCACCACCTTCCACGATCCCGACACCCCGGTGGTGGCCAACGTCGACGGCCGTTTCCACGCCAGCGGCGACGACTTCAAGGTGCTGCTGTCGGCCCAGCTGTGCAGCCCGGTCCGCTGGCACCAGAGCGTCCTGCGCCTGGCCGGGGTGGCCGACAGCCATCTCGACACCGAGCACCTGTTCGTGGAGCTGGGCCCGGGCGACTCGCTGTCGATGATGATCCGGCGGGTGCTGCCGAGCGCCGCGACCGTCAAGGTGTCCACACCGGCCGACCTGGACGTGCTGGTGGATGCGGTGTCGGGCAACAGCGCCCTGCACGCCTACGCCGCCGGCCACCAGGGCGAGCAGCTCTACGTGTCCGAGCGGGTGGTGATCAGCCCGGCCGCCGGGGTCTTCGAACCGGCCGGCGGGGCCGATCCCGGACCGGGGGACCTCATAGAGGTGGGGACCGTGCTGGGAACCGTGTCCGGGACGGAGGTGCTGTCACCGTTCGCCGGCACCCTCAAGGGCCGGTTGGCCCAGCCGGGCGAGCGGGTGCAGGCCGGCCAGCCGATCGCCTGGTTGCACGCGTCGTGACCGGGGTGACGATCACCGGTTGGGGCACCGCCCTACCCGAGCGGGTGGTGACCAACGAGGACATCATGACCCTGTTCGACACCACCGACGAGTGGATCTTCGAACGCAGCGGCATCCGCCGGCGCCGGGCCGCCACCGGGCCGTTCGTGGATCCGCCCGTCCCGGCCGAGCCACCCCAGAGCGGGCTGGGCACCACCGGGGTCCTGGCCGCCGACGCCGGGCGCCAGGCCCTCGAGCGGGCCGGCGTGCAGCCGCGCGACATCAGCCTGGTGGTGCTGTGCACCACCACCCCCGACCAGCTCATCCCGGCCAACTCGGCGGCGGTGGCCGCCGCCCTCGGCATCGGGGGCGGGGCCATGGACCTCAATGCGGCCTGCGCCGGGTTCACCTACGGGCTGGTCACGGCCAGCGGCCTGGTCGCCGCCGGGGCGGAGCGGATACTGCTGATCGGGGCCGAGACGCTGACCCGGGCGACCAACTTCGCCGACCGCACCAACGCCTTCCTCTTCGGCGACGGGGCCGGGGCGGTGGTCGTCGAGGCTGTACCCGGCGAGGGATCCCTTCTCGGCTGGGACCTCGGGGTGGACGGCGGCCTGGTCCACCTGCTCTACGCCCAGCACGGGTCGGGAATGGTGATGAAGGGCAAGGAGGTGTTCCGCCGGGCCGTCCTGTCCACGGTGCAGTCAGCCCGGATCTCGATGGAGAAGGCCAAGCTCTCCATCGACGACATCTCCCTGTTCGTCCCCCACCAGGCCAACATCCGCATCATGGAGGCGGCGGCGTCCCGCCTGGGTCTCCCCCAGGACCGCATCGCCTCGGTGATCGAGGAGACCGGCAACACCAGCTCGGCGTCCATCCCGTTGGCCCTCATCGACGCCATCGAGTCCGGCCGGGTCAGGGACGGCGACCACCTGCTCCTGGCCGGTTTCGGGGCGGGCATGACCTGGGCGTCCGCCGTGTGGCGGTGGCACAGCCGGGACTGAAGCGAACCAGCGGAATAGCCGGTCACGACTACATTTTTCTGTCAGGTTTTCACGCGGCGAACTTACCGACGGGTAGCCGCCATCTTTCTCAGGACAAAGGGAGGACATCAATGGACAACACAGAGGCCTTTGACAAGTTCAAGAAGTGCGCGGTGGAGGTGCTTCAGGTCGACGCCGACAAGGTGACCCCCGAGGCCAGCTTCGCCGACGACCTCGACGCCGACAGCCTGGACCTGGTCGAGCTGGTGATGGCCCTCGAGGAGCAGTTCGACATCACCGTCGACGAGTCCGAGCTCGAAGGCGTCGAGACGGTGGGGCAGGCCTTCAACCTGGTGACCTCCAAGCTCTGATGTTCGCCCTGTTCCCCACCGACGGCCGCCCCGGCGTACCCGGCCGCAGGGTGGCCGTGACCGGCCTGGGTGTGGTGGCGCCCTGCGGGATCGGCCGGGAGGCGTTCTGGCAGGGGCTTCTCGGGCCGGCACCGGAGGGGATCCGCCGGGTCTCCGAATTCGACGCCACGGCGATCTACGGTCCCAAGGAGCTGCGCCGGGTGGACCGCTTCACCCAGTTCGCGGCGGTCGCCGCGGCGGAGGCGCTGGACGACGCCGGGGGCCTGGACAGCCTGTCCGTCGACCCGGACCGGGCCGGGGTCATGATCGGGACCGGGATCGGCGGGATCGAGACCATCGAGGATCAGATCGGGGTGCTGCGCGACCGGGGGGCGAGGCGGGTCACCCCGTTCCTGGTACCGATGATGATGGGCAACCGGGCGGCCGCCGACGTGTCTATGCGCTACGGCTTCCGGGGCCCGTGCGAGGCCATCGTCACCGCCTGCGCGGCGGGCACCCAGAGCGTGGGCGCCGGCGCCCGCCTGGTGGCCACCGGCCGCTGCGACGTGGTGTTCGCGGGTTCGGCTGAGGCGGCCATCACCGACATCGGCATGGCCGGCTTCTCCAACATGACGGCCCTGTCCACCAGCGGGGTGTCCATGCCCTTCGACGCCCACCGCGACGGGTTCGTGATGGCTGAGGGCGGCGCGGTGCTGGTGCTGGAGGACATGGACCGGGCCGTGGCCCGGGGCGCCCGGATCTACGCCGAGATCATGGGGGCGGCCAGCACCGCCGACGCCCACCACATCACCGCCCCACCCCCGGAGGGCAGCGGGGCGGTCGCCTGCATGGAGCACGCCCTGCTCGACGCCGGGCTGGCTCCCGCGTCGGTGACCCACATCAACGCCCACGGGACCTCCACCCCGGCCAACGACCTGGCCGAGAGCGTGGCCATCAGCAAGGTGTTCGGCACCCCGGGGCCGGCGGTGACCTCCATCAAGGGCATCACCGGGCACTCCCTCGGCGCCGCCGGATCCCTGGAGGCGGTGGCCCTGGCCCTGTCGATCACCCACCGCCTCATTCCTCCCACGGTCGGTCTGACCGAGCAGGACCCCGACATCAGGCTGGACGTGGTGACCGGCTCCCCCCGGTCGTGGGAGCCGGGACCGGCACTGTCCAACAGCTTCGGTTTCGGCGGCCACAACGGGACCATCGTGATGGCGCCGGCCCAGGCCTGAGCCGCACCCGGCAGGAACCACCACGGCGGCCGCCCCGGACCCCCCGGGCCCCGGTCACTGTACGATCCGGCCATGGCTCAGCATCTGAACCCCGGCGACCAGGCCCCCGACTTCTCCCTGCGCGACCAGATGGAGAAGGTCGTCAACCTGTCCGACTACCGGGGACGGTCCGTCCTGGTCTACTTCTACCCGAAGGCGGACACGCCGGGGTGCACCGCCCAGTCGTGCGGGCTGCGCGACGTCATCGACCGGATCGGTGACACGGCCGTCATCGGCATCAGCCCCGACGCGCCGGCCAAGCAGGCCCGGTTCGACCAGAAGTACGCCCTGGGGTTCCCGCTGCTGGCCGACGAGGACCATTCCGTCGCCGAGGACTACGGGGTGTGGACGGAGAGGAGCATGTACGGCCGCAAGTACATGGGCATCCTGCGGTCGGCGTTCCTGGTCGACCCGGAGGGCCGGCTGGCCGAGGTCTGGTACAAGGTCTCGCCGGCCGACACCCCCAAGAAGCTGCTGGCCGCCCTGGGGGTCTAGGCGCCGATGCGCACCACATAGCGGCCGGTCGCCCCTCCGGACAGGATGCGCCCGAGCACCTCGTCGAGATCCTCCATCCCGACGGTGGTGCCGATGGTCTCCAGCCCGGCTGGTTTGAGGTCGCCGGCCAGACGGTCCCACACCTCCCGGCGCCGCTCGATGGGGGTCTGCACGGAGTCCACGCCCAGCAGCGACACCCCCCGCAGAATGAAAGGCATGACCGTGGTGGGGATCTGGACCCCGCCGGTCAGCCCGGAGGCGGCCACCGCCCCGCCGTAGGCGATGTGGGACAGCACGTTGGCCAGGGTCACCCCCCCGACGCAGTCGACCGCCCCGGCCCACAGCATCGAGTCCAGCGGGCGGCCGGCCGACCCGCCCAGGGTGGCCCGGTCGACGACGTCGATGGCACCCAGCTCCCGCAGGTACTCGTGGCTCTGGGCCTTGCCGGTGCTGGCCACCACCTCGTAGCCGAGCCCGGCCAGCATGTTGACCGCCATGCTCCCCACCCCCCCGGTGGCGCCGGTGACCAGGATCCGCCCCGCCTCCGGGGTCACACCGTGCTCCTGCAGGCGTATCACCGACAGGGCGGCGGTGTAGCCGGCGGTCCCTATGACCATGGCCTCCCGGCTGTCCAGTCCGGTCGGGAGGGGGACGATCCACTCGGCCGGGACCCGGGCTCGGGCCGCGAACCCGCCGTGGCGGGCCACGCCCAGGTCGTAACCGTGGGCCAGGACCGGGGTGCCGGCGTCGAGCCCGTCGGCGTCCTCGGCCACCCGGCCGGCCAGGTCGATGCCGGGGACCAGGGGCGAGACCCGGGCCACCCGGCCGTCGGGGGTGGAGGCCAGGGCGTCCTTGTAGTTGACGCTGGACCACTCCACGTCCACCAGGACCCCGTCCGCCGGCAGGTCGGACGGCTCGAGCTGGGCGAGGCCGCGGCGGAAACCGTCGTCGGACTTGGCGGCCACGAAGGCCGGGAAGGCGTCTCCTGACATGGGGCCACGCTAACCGCCCGGAGAATAAGCGGACGGCTGCGGTACCTTGCCGCGATGACGTCGGTCTCCCCCGCCGACCTGAGCGTGGGCGCCTTCAGCGCCGATCCTCCCTGGCTCGTCCGCCCCGATGCCCTGCCCTGGCGGGCCGGGGCGGAGGAGCGCCGGGCGGCCACACAGGCCCAGGTCCCCCAGCTGCTCGAGCCCCGCCGGCTCCCCCCGGGCGGGCGCGTGGTGCGGGTGGCGCTGGAACTGGGGCGGGCCCTGGCCGGCTGGTACCTGATCGAGCGCCGGCAGGGCCGCCGCCAGGGACGGCCGGAACTGTCCAGGTCCGGCCTGTCCCGCCGGCTGCGCCGGGCGTTCCAGGCCCTCGGGCCGACCTACATCAAGCTGGGGCAGATCCTCTCCTCGGGCGAAGGCCTGTTCCCGGCCGAACTGGTGGCCGAGTTCCGCCTGCTCAGGGACCGGGTGCCGCCGGAGCCGTTCGAGACGGTCAGGGCGGTGGTCGAGGAGGATCTGGGGGCGACCATCGAGGAGGTCTTCGCCTCCTTCGACCGCCAGCCGCTGGCCGCCGCGTCCATCGCCCAGGTCCACGCCGCCACCCTGCGCTCCGGGGAGCAGGTGGTGGTAAAGGTGCAGCGCCCCAAGGTCGGCACCACCGTGCGGCGCGACCTGGCCGCCATGAGCTGGATCGCCCCGTACCTGATCGGGCGGATACCGGTGTCGGCCCTGGCCAACCCGCCGGCGTTGGTGGAGCTGTTCGCCGAGACCATCGTGGAGGAGCTGGACTTCCGCCTGGAGGCCGACAACATGCTCGACGTGGCGTCGGTGTTCGCCGCCACCGAGCAGCGGTCGGTGATCGTGCCCCGCCCCCATCCCACCCTGGTCACCAGGCGGGTGCTGGTGATGGAACGGCTGGGAGGCTTCTCCTTCGACGACGTGACCGGCATGCGGGAGGCCGGGATCGACACCACCGAGGTGGTGCGGGCCCTGATGATCTCCTTCCTGGAGGGCGCCACCCTGTTCGGGGTGTTCCACGGCGACCTGCACGGCGGGAACCTGTTCGTCCGTCCCGACGGCAAGGTGGCCCTGCTGGACTACGGCATCACCGGCCGCCTGGACCAGCACCGGCGGCTGGCGTTCCTGCGCATGCTGATGGGCGGCACCATCAACGATCCCAGGATGCAGCTGGCCGCCCTGCGGGACCTGGGGGCCCTGCCGGCCGACACCGACCTGGAGGCGGTGATCCGGGACCTGGGCATCGACGGGCCGGTCAAGGACCCCACCGCCATGGCCCCCGACGAGCTGCTGGCCGAGATCCGGGAGATGATCAAGAAGCTGCTGGCCTACGGGGCCCGCTTCCCGAAGGTCCTGATGCTCTACGTGAAGGACCTGCTGTTCATAGACGGGGCGCTGGCCACCCTGGCCCCCGACCTGGACCTGTTCTCGGAGATCACCCGCATCGCCTTGTACTTCACCCAGCGACACGGGGAGCGGATCGCCGCCGAGGTGGGCGTCGACCCCCGCCAGCAGGCCGTGGACCTGGAGGGGTTCAAGGCGTCGCTCGGCGTCACCGCCGACGTGGACCGCCTCACCTACCGCGACCTGCAGGCCCGCCGGCAGCTGATCCGCAAGCGGATGGAAGAGCATCACCGCGGCCGGCGCGGTCGTCAGACCTAGAGGGGGCGCGGGGTCAGGGACCCGGTCGGGCGCCACGGCCGGTACCGCGTTCCCGCGCCGCAGGCGGTGGGACGGGACGGACGGGGCGTCCGACCGGGTACGCTGAGAGACCCGGCGCTTCCGCGCGCCCTTCCCCCCCCTTTTTTCTAAAAAATATGCAGAGAAACGACATTCGCAACGTGGCCATCGTGGCCCACGTCGACCACGGCAAGACGACGCTGGTCGACGCCATGCTCCGCCAGTCCGGAGCCTTCCGGGCCAACCAGGAGGTGGCCGAGAGGGTCATGGACTCCATGGACCTCGAGCGGGAGAAGGGCATCACGATCCTGGCCAAGAACACCGCCGTCCGCTACGGGGACCTGACCATCAACATCGTGGACACCCCCGGCCACGCCGACTTCGGCGGCGAGGTGGAGCGGGGCCTGACCATGGTGGACGGGGTGCTGCTCCTGGTCGACGCCAGCGAGGGGCCCCTGCCCCAGACCCGCTTCGTGCTGCGCAAGACCCTGGAGGCCCGGCTGCCGGTGATCTGCGTGATCAACAAGATCGACCGGCCCGACGCCCGGCCGGCCGAGGTGATCGACGCCGTGTACGAGCTGTTCATGGACCTGGGCGCCGACGAGAGCCAGATCGAGTTCCCCATCGTCTACTGCAACGCCCGGGCCGGCCAGGCCGCCCTCGACGCCGAGGACGTGGCGGCCAGCCCGGACCTCAAGGTCCTGCTGGACCTGCTGGTGGAGCGCATCCCGGCCCCCACCTACGAGGAGGGCCACCCGTTCCAGGCCCTGGTCACCAACCTCGACGCCTCCCCCTACGTGGGCCGGCTGGCGCTGTGCCGGATCCGCAACGGCCACGTGCGCAAGGGCGACTCGGTCGCCTGGTGCCGCCACGACGGGACCATCGAGCGGGTCCGCCTGTCGGAGGTGTACGTCACCGAGGCCCTGGACCGGGTGGACGCCCCGCCGGAGGGGGCCGGACCCGGCGACATCATCGCGGTGGCCGGCGTCCCGGAGATCATGATCGGCGACACCCTGGCCGACGCCAACGATCCCCGCCCCCTGCCGGTCATCGCCATCGACGAGCCCAGCATCGGCATGACCCTGGGTGTCAACACCTCCCCGCTGGCCGGGCGGCCGGTCAACGGGCAGGCCCCGGGCAACAAGCTCACCGCCCGGCTGATCAAGAGCCGGCTGGACGCCGAGCTGATCGGCAACGTCAGCATCCGGGTGCTGACCACCGACCGGCCCGACACCTGGGAGGTTCAGGGCCGGGGCGAGCTGGCCCTGGCGGTGCTGGTGGAGATCATGCGCCGGGAGGGCTTCGAGCTGACCGTGGGCAAGCCCCAGGTGCTGACCCGGGAGATCGACGGCAAGCTGCACGAGCCGATGGAGCGGGTCAGCGTGGACGTCCCCGAGGACTTCATGGGTGTGGTCACCCAGCTGCTGTCGCTGCGCAAGGGGCGCATGGAGGACATGGTCAACCACGGCACCGGCTGGGTACGCATGGACTGGCTGGTCCCGTCGCGGGGGCTGATCGGGTTCCGCACCGAGTTCCTCACCGAGACCCGCGGTACCGGGCAGTTGCACCACGTGTTCGAGGGCTACGAGCCGTGGCACGGGGAGCTGCGCACCCGCCCGAACGGTTCGATGGTCGCCGACCGCCGCGGCCCCACCACCGCCTACGCCCTGACCAACCTGCAGGAGCGGGGGGCCCTGTTCGTGGGTCCCGGCGTGGAGGTCTACGAGGGCATGATCGTGGGTGAGAACGCCCGGTCCGAGGACATGGACGTCAACCCCACCAAGGAGAAGAAGCTCACCAACATGCGGGCCGCGGCCTCCGACGAGACGGTGAAGCTGGTGCCGCCCCTGCAGCTGTCACTGGAGCAGGCCCTGGAGTTCATCCGCGAGGACGAGTGCGTGGAGGTCACCCCGTCCACGGTCCGGCTGCGCAAGGTGATCCTGGACCAGTCGGACCGGGCCCGCCGCCGGGCCGCCAGCCGCCCGCCCCGGGCCTGACCCGGGCCGGTCCGACCGGGGCCGGGCCGCCCCGCCCGTCAGTTGTCGGCCGGGTCGTCGGGGAAGTAGGCGACGTAGCCGAGAGGCGGTCGCTGGCGGCGCAGCACGTGCTTCCAGAGGTTGGCGGGGTCGACGGAAAAAGGGTCCCCGGGTTCGGCGTCGACCACCCACCAGGCGCCCGCCTCGATCTCCGATTCCAGCTGCCCGGCGGACCAGCCGGCGTAACCGGCGAAGATCCGCACCTGGCGGAACGAGGCCCCCACCAGGGCCGGGTCCAGATCCAGATCCAGGGTTCCCACCTCGGGCGTGACCGCCTTGAAGCCCTCCATGGCGTCGGTCCCGGTCCGCTGATCCGGCCGGGCCAGGCAGATGACCGCCTGGTGCTGCACCGGGCCGCCCACGAACAGCACCGCCGGCGCCGCCGCCAGGTCCTCCCACGGGGCCAGCGGATCGCCCACGTGGGTGTCGCTCGGGCGGTTCAGCACCACACCGAGGGCCCCCTCGTCGGCGTAGGCCAGGAGCAGCACCACGGTGCGGTCGAAGTTGGGGTCCGGCAGCATGGGGTTGGCCACCAGGAGCCGGCCGGTGCTGATCAGCTGGGGACCGAGGCCGTCAGCCACCCCGCCTCCCCCGCCTGCGGCCCGTGGATCGACTGCCGTCTGCCATGGAACTAGCTTGCCACCCATGCGAGCTGTGACGGTTCTGCCCCTCAAAGAGGGCACGGTTGACCTGACCGATCTCCCCGAGCCTCCCGAGTCGGACGGCCCGGTGCTGGTCAAGACCCGGGCCGTGGGGGTGTGCGGGACGGACCTGGAGATAATCGGCGGCGAGTACGGCTGGGCACCCCCCGGCGAGGACCGGCTGGCCATCGGCCACGAATCCCTCGGCGAGGTGGTCGAGGCCCCCGACGGCGGGGACCTGTCCGCCGGGGACCTGGTGGTGGCCATCGTGCGCCGCCCCGACCCGGTCCCGTGCAGCAACTGCGCCATCGGAGAGTGGGACATGTGCCGCAACGGCAAGTACACCGAGTGGGGCATCAAGGAGCATCACGGCTACGCCCGGGAGCGTTACCGGATCACCCCCGATTTCCTGGTCAAGGTGGACTCGTCGCTCGGCAACCTGGGCGTGCTGCTGGAGCCGACCACCGTGGTGGCCAAGGCCTGGGACCACATCGAGCGCATCGGCCAGCGGGCCCACTGGAAGCCCAGGACGGTGCTGGTCACCGGGGCCGGACCCATCGGCCTGCTGGCCGCCCTGCTCGGCGTGCAGCGGGGTCTGGAGGTGCACGTGCTGGACCAGGTGACCGACGGCCTGAAGCCGGAGCTGGTCGCCGCCCTCGGAGCCCACTACCACCACGGGGCGGTCTCCGACATCGGGGTGGAGCCCGACGTGGCCATCGAGTGCACCGGCGTGGCCCCCCTCATCTTCGACGTCATGGACCACGCCGGGGCCAACGGCATCGTGTGCCTGACCGGGGTGTCGTCGGGCGGTCGGGACATCGCCGTCGACGTGGGGCTGCTCAACCGGCGGATGGTGCTGGAGAACGACGTGGTGTTCGGCTCGGTCAACGCCAACCGCCGCCACTACGAAGCCGGCGCCCAGGCCCTGGCCGGGGCCGACCGGGACTGGCTGGGCCGGGTGGTGAGCCGGCGGGTGGCCCTCGACAGCTGGCGTGACGCCTACACCCGCCAGCCCGGGGACGTGAAGGTGGTACTGGAGTTCGACCCGGGCGCGACTGCTTGACGATCCGTCCGTGGCGGGCCCCGGCGGCTCGGCCTCCCCTGGCCCTGCCGCCCGACCCCATGCCGCTGCGGCAGGGGCTGCGCCCCCTCAAGCGGTGGCGTTACGTGGGCGTGTTCGGCGCCGACGTGATGGTCTGCGCCGGGACGGCGCGGGTGGGACCGGTGCCGGAGGCGTTCTGGGCGCTGTGGGACCGGCGGACCGGGTCGCTGGACACCGAGACCCGGCTGGGCCCGACCCGGCGGGTGACCGTCACCGCCGACACCGTGGCGGTCCGCAGCGGACCGGCCCGGCTGGAGCTGGCCCTGACACCGGTGGGCGACGCGGTGGAGGTGGTGAGCCCGCACGGGCGTTCCTACATCTGGACCCGCAAGGTGCCGATCCGGGCCGACGGCCACCTGTCGTACGGGATGGAGGCCGGCCCGGTGTCGGCCTACGGGATCCTGGACGAGTCCGCCGGCTACCACGCCCGGGACACGGCGTGGGAGTGGTCGGCCGGGGTCGGCACCTCGCTCGACGGCTGGCCGGTGGCCTGGAACCTGGTGCGCGGCGTGCACGACTCGGACACCATGAGCGAGCGCACCGTGTGGGTGGCCGGCCGGCCGCGGGAGGTGCCGCCGGTGCTCTTCGCCAGCGACCTGAGCGAGTTGTGGGGCGCCGACGGCAGCCTGCTGCGCTTCGACGAGGAGGCCCGCCGGTCCCGCCGGGAGTCCCTCGGCGTGGTGAGCAGCGACTACGTGCAGCCGTTCGGCCGTTTCAGCGGGGTGCTGCCGGGCGGGGTGGAACTGTCGGCGGGCGACGGGGCGTTCGGGGTGATGGAGCGCCACCGGGCCAAGTGGTGACCGCCGGCGGTCAGGCTCCGTCCAGCGCCCGGCGGATGTCGCGCACCGCGTCGCCGACCGCTTCCGGACCGGCCCCGTCCAGGAGCAGCCGCATCAACGCCGACGCCACCACCACCCCGTCGGAGTCGGCGGCGGCGGCCACGGCCTGATCGGGACCGGAGATACCGAAGCCCATCACCACCGGCTTGTCGGTGACCGCCTTGAGCCGTTTGGCCAGCACCCCGGCCGATGCCGACACCGCCGCCCGCTCGCCGGTGACCCCCATCAGGTTGACCCCGTAGACGAAGCCCCCGGCCCGGCGGCAGATCTCCGCCAGGCGGTCGTCGGGGGTCACCGGGGCGGCCAGCATGACCGTCTCCACCCCACACGAACGGGCCTGCTCCTCCCAGTCGCCCGACTCCTCCAACGGGATGTCCGGGATGATGGCTCCCCGCACCCCGGCGTCGGCCAGCATCCGGCCGAAGCGCAGGTGCCCGGCCCGGTACACCAGGTTGTAGTAGGTCATGGCCACCAGGGGGACCGGCAGGTCCACCCGGGCCAGCTCGTCGAATATGGCAGGCGGGGTGGCACCGAGGGCCAGGGCCCGGGTGGACGCCTCCTGGATGGTGGGCCCGTCCATGACCGGATCCGAGAACGGCACGCCTATCTCCACCAGGTCGGCTCCGGCTGCGACCATGGCCTGCAGGACCTGCACCCAGTCGGGGCCCAGGCCGCCGGTCACGTAGGTGACCAGGATCTTGCGGCCGGCCGCTCGGACGGCACGCAGATGGGACTCGACCGCCACGCCTCTCAGACCCTGTCGCACGACCACTCCCTGGCACTCATCGCATCAACCTCATCACCTGTTCGGCGTCCTTGTCACCGCGCCCGGAGAGGGTCAGCAGCACCGTGGACCCGGCCGGGACCTGGCCCTGGCGGGCGGCCCTGATCAGCCAGGCCAGGGCGTGGGCCGGTTCCAGGGCCGGGATGATCCCCTCGGCGCGCGACAGCACCTTGAGGGCGTCGAGCACCTCGCCGTCGTCGGCCGTCTCGTAGGTGGCCCGCCCGGCGTCCGCCAGGTAGGCGTGCTCGGGGCCGATGCCCGGGTAGTCGAGGCCGGCGGATATGGATTCCGCCTCCAGGATCTGGCCCCACTCGTCCTGCAGCAGGTACGAGCGCATCCCGTGCAGCACGCCGGGGATACCCCGCCCCACGGCCGAGCCGCCGGCCGCCTCCACCCCCACCAGCCGGGCCCCGGTCTCCACGAAGCCGGCGAAGGTGCCGGCCGCGTTGGAGCCGCCGCCCACGCAGGCGACGACCACATCGGGGTCGGCGCCGCCGAGGATGGCCCGGCACTGCTCCCGGGCCTCGTCGCCCACCACGCTCTGCAGCTCCCGCACCAGCCACGGGTACGGGTGGGGGCCCATCACCGACCCCAGGCAGTAGTGGGTGGTCTCGACGGTGGCCACCCAGTCCCGGAGAGCCTCGTTGACGGCGTCTTTGAGGGTGCGGCTGCCGGAGCGGACCGGGATCACCTGGGCACCGAGTAGCTCCATGCGGAACACGTTGAGCGCCTGGCGCTCGGTGTCCACCTCGCCCATGTAGACCACGCATTCCAGGCCGAACAGGGCGGCGGCGGTGGCGGTGGCCACGCCGTGCTGGCCGGCCCCCGTCTCGGCCACCATCCGGGTCTTGCCCATCTCCAGGGTGAGCAGCCCCTGGCCCAGGACGTTGTTGATCTTGTGCGAGCCGGTGTGGGTGAGGTCCTCGCGTTTGAGCAGCACCCGGATGCCCAGCTGCTCCGACAGCCGGCGGGCCTCGGTCACCGGAGTGGGCCGGCCGGCGTAGTCGCGCAGCAGGTCGTCCAGCCGCCGGCGGAAACCGGGATCGGTCCAGGCGGCCCGGAAGGCCTGCTCGAGCTCCAGGCAGGCCGGGACGAGCGACTCGGGCAGGTACCTCCCACCGAAATCGCCGAAACGTCCGGTCGGGCCGGGATCACCCATACGGGCGGATGTGCTCACATGTCCTCCTGCCAGTCGTAGAGGCCGGCGGCGGTGCTCCGGCCGGGGGGCGGCCCGTCCCGCTCGGTCTCCTCCCGCAACGTGAAGCCGGCCCGGGCGGCGGCGATGAACTCCCGCAGCCTGATGGGATCCTTGCGGCCGGGAGCCTTCTCCACCCCCGACGCCACGTCCACACCCCAGCAGCCGGTGCCGGCGATGGCCGCCTCGACGTTGCCGGCGTCCAGGCCGCCGGCGACGATCAACCGCTGGCCGGGGGGCACCTCGGCGGCCAGCGACCAGTCGAACCGCTGTCCCGACCCGGGGTCGGGAGCGTCGAGCAGCACGGCGTACGCCCCGTACTCGCCGGCCTGGCGCACCCGCCGGTCGCCGGCCGGGAACGCCTGTATGACCTTCGGGATCCGGGTGCCCAGCCACCGGGCCGTCTCGGGCGGCTCGTGGCCGTGCAGCTGGACGGCATGCAGGCCGGCGTGGACGGCCACGTCCGACACCCGCTGGGGGGCCTCGTCCCGGAACACCCCGACGGTGATCACCTCGTCACGGGGCAGCCGCTTGATGATGTCGGCGGCGATCTGGGGGGCTATCTGGCGCTTGGAGGGGGCGAAGATGAAGCCCACCGCGTCGGCGCCCAGGGCCACGGCCAGCAGGGCGTCCTCCTCGGAGGTGACGCCGCAGATCTTGACGAAGCCCCGGCGCTCCTCCCGCCCGCCCATCAGCCCGGGGCCCGGGCGGCGCGGTCCACCCGCAGGCCGGCCAGGGCGGCCGCCGGGTCGACGGCCCGCACCAGGGTCTCACCGACCAGCACCGCGCTGAAGCCGGCGTCGGCCAGCCGACGGACGTCGTCGCCGTGGCGGATACCCGACTCGGCCACCCGGGTGACGTGGCCCGGCAGGGCGGCCGACACCCGCCGGGCCCGGTCGGTGTCCACCTCGAAGGTGTAGAGGTCCCGCTGATTGACCCCGATGAGGGTGGCCCCGGCGGCCAGGGCGACCTCCGCCTCGGCCTCGTCGTGCACCTCGACCAGGGCGTCGACGCCCACCTGGCGGGCCAGCCCGGCCAGCTCGGCCAGCTCCCCGGGGCTGAGGGCGGCGGCGATCAGCAGGACGGCGTCGGCGCCCATTATCCGGGCGTCGAGGACGTCGGCCGGCCCGACGGTGAAGTCCTTGCGCAGAACCGGCAGGGTCACCGCCGCCCGGGCCTGGCGCAGGTCGCCGGGCGACCCGCCGAAGAACTCCCGGTCGGTCAGCACGGACACGGCCGCCGCCCCGCCGGCCTGGTAGGCCCGGGCCAGGTCGGCCGGGACCAGCCCCGGGGCCAGGTCTCCCTTGCTCGGGCTGCGGCGCTTCACCTCGGCGATGACCGCCACGTGCCCCGACGCTCCCAGGGCGGCCTCGAACCCCCGGGCCGGCGGCTGGGCGGCCGCCTCGGCGGCCAGGTCATCCAGGTCGCGCCGGTCCGTGGCGGCCGCCGCCCGGTGGGCGGCGAGGATCCGGTCGAGGTAGGTGGCCATGAAGGTGCGAGCCTACCCCCGGCCCTCCCGGTTGGGCACCGCCGTTTCGGCCGCTCGGGGGGGCCGGCGGTCAGGCGGCGGGGGTGGCCGGTCGGGCGGCGAGCGGCGGGCGGTCAGGCGGCGAGCGGCGGGCGGCGGGCGGCGGGCGGCAGGCGGTCAGCAGTTCCCGAACGCCAGCGAGGTGGTGGTCGAGTTGGGATCGCCGGTGGTGGAGCCGCCCGGGCAGGTGGTGGTGGGGATGGACCCACCCCCACCACCCCCCGGAGCGGGGGTGGTGGTGGGCGGGGTGGGGGCGGTGCAGGCCGGCATCTGCAGAGGTACCGGGGCGGAGCCGACCACCTGGGCGCTCAACGGGTCGGGCCCGGCCGCGGTGCAACTGACGGTGAACAGGGCCTGGCCCCGGCCGTCGGTGACCGCCGGGTTGGCCCCCGACACCTGCCAGCCGAAACCGTTGACCAGGCTGACCGGCTTGCCGGGTACCGGCTTGTAGGCCAGGATCCCGTCCGGGTTGACCGCCGGGTCCACGACCTGGACCACCAGGCTGACGGGCTGGCCCTGGAGCGGGTCGGGGGGGTTGACGGCGGCGCTCACCCGGGTGGTGTAGGCGGTGAGCTGCAGGTTGAGCGGCAGCGGCTGGGCGGCGTCGACGAAGACGATCTGCGGGGTGGTGAGATCCAGGTCGGGGCCCTTCCAGGCCCGCACCCGGTACCGGCCTCCGAGCACGTCGGGCAACGTCCAGCTGCCGTCGGTGGCGGTGGTGGTACGGGCCGAAGCCACGGCGTCGCCGACCAGGCGGTCGGCCTGCACGGTGGCCCCCCCGACCGGGCCGGCCGGTCCGAGCACCGTGCCGTTGAGGGTGGCCGGCCCGGGCCCGACGGCCGGGGCGGTGGTGGTCGTGACCCCGCCGACCGGGCTCTCGGCGGTGGCGGCCAGGCCCGGGGGCAGCGTGACAGCCGGGGCCTCCCCTCCGGTTCCGGTCACCGGTGGGGCCGGGAAGGTCAGGCTCTGCACCCCCGCCGAGCAGCCGGCCAGCAGGGCCCCGGCCCCGGCCAGGGCCACACCGGCCAGCCACCTGCCGCGGCCGGCCCCGGCCCACCGCGGCACGGCCTGACCGGGCCGTCCCCCCACCGGGGCTGGCCCCTTCACCAGGCGGCCGGCCCGATCACCAGGGAAGGGCCTCCACCTGGGCCGCCCGCCCGGGGCGGCCGGCCGACAACGTCCGGGGCCCCTCGAACCCCCGCTTCACGTACCCGAGCCCCACCCAGCCGGCCCCGGTCCCGCTCGGGGCCAGGTCGGCGGCGCTGGTGACCGTGCCGACCACGGTCTCGCCGTCGAGGAGATCGGTGCCGGGGGGCACCTCGCCGTCCAGGCGCAGCCGGCACAGGTGGCGGGGCACGTTGCCGCCCCGGGAGTCGATCCGGGCCACCAGCTCCTGTCCGGTGTAGCAGCCCTTGGTGAAGCTGACCGTGAACGGCACCAGCCCGGTCTCGCCCGGGATGGTCCTCTCCCCCAGTTCCGGTCCCATCCGGGGCTGACCGGCCCGTATGCGCACCGCCTCGTAGTCGGCCGCCGGCATCTCCGACCCGGCCGGGAGCGGCGGGGGGCCGCCGTCAACGAACAACAGGTCGGCGCCCTCCAGGCCGGGCCAGGGGGGGACGGCCGTCGCCCGGGGGGCGCAACCGGCGGCCAGCGCCTCCCAGCCGGCGCCCCGCAGGCCCACCACGGTGGCCGCGACCAGATCGAGGTCGGCCCTGGTGCGCAGCTTGAACCGCTGCAGCCGGGCCAGCACCGCTTCACCCCAGCCGGCGTCGGTGTCGAGCAGCCAGTCACCGCCCGACAGCGCGCTGACCCGAAGCAGGGCGTCCACCTTGCCGTTGGGGGCCAGCAGCCATGACCACGCCGACGAGCCGGCGGCCAGGCCGGCCACGTCCTGGCTCAGCTGACCCTGAAGGTAGGGTCCGGCCTCCGGGCCGGTCACGCTGACCACCTCCCGGTCCAGCCGGACCCAGTAGGGGTTCTCAGCCACGGTGGGCCCCCCGGCGCCGGGCGGCGGTCATGCGGCGGGCGCCCGGTACGGCGGCCAGCAGGGCGGCCGCCTTGTTCCGGCACTCCAGGTCCTCGTCGGCGGCGTCGCTGTCGGCCACGATCCCGGCCCCGGCCTGGACGCTGGCCCGGCCGTCGGGACCCACCACCAGGGTCCGGATGGTGATGGCGGTGTCCAGGTTGCCGGAGAAGTCGAAGTAGCCGATGACCCCGGCGTAGGGGCCGCGCTTGACCGGCTCGAGCCCGTCGATGATCTCCATGGCCCGCACCTTCGGCGCCCCCGACACGGTGCCGGCCGGCAGCGTGGCCTTCAGCACGTCGATCGGGCCCAGCCCGGGCCGCAACCGGCCCGAGACCTGGGAGGTCAGATGCATCACGTGGCTGTACCGCTCCAGGGTCATGAACTCGTCCACCTTCTCCGAACCGTATTCCACCACCCGCCCCACGTCATTGCGGGCCAGGTCGACCAGCATCACGTGCTCGGCCCGCTCCTTGGGGTGCTCGGCCAGCTCGGCGGCCAGCCGCCGGTCGTGCTCGTCGGTGCGGCCCCGGCGCCGGGTGCCGGCGATGGGCCGGGACACCACCCGGCCGTCGAGGAGCTGCACCATGGGCTCGGGCGACGAGCCCACCACGCACAGCTCCGGGTGGCGCAGGAAGTACATGTAGGGGCTGGGGTTCACCTGGCGCAGCGACCGGTAGAAGTCGAACGGGTCGGCGCCCAGGTCGAAGTCGAACCGCTGGGACAGGACCACCTGGAAGATGTCCCCGGCCAGGATGTGCTCCCGGGCCGCCTCCACCGCCCCCCGGTACGTATCGGGCGAGGTCCGGCGGCGCACCACCGGCGGCTCGTCCTCCCGCTCGGGCGGGACGACCAGCGGCTCGTCGATGGGGACGGCGCCTTCCTCGGCCAGCCGGTCCAGGCGGGCGACGGCGTCGTCGTAGAGGGCGTCGCACGCGGCCCGGTTCCCGGCCGCCCCGGGCGGGATGGGGACGGCCTCGATGATCGTCACCCGCTGGCGCCAGTAGTCGTAGGCGGCCACCTGACCGACTACCGACAGGATGGCGTCGGGATAGCCGGTCTCGTCCGGCGGCCCGCCGGGCAGGCGCTCCACCTCCCGCACCACGTCGTAGCCCAGGTAGCCCACCACGCCGCCGTGCAGAGGCGGCAGATCGGCCAGGGCCGGTGACCGGTAGGCGTGGAGGATCCCCTCCACCGCGGCCAGGACCCCCCGGTCCCGGGGCACCCCGTCGGGCAGGGTCCCCTCCACGGTCAGCGACGATCCCCGGGCCACGATGGTCGCCGACGGGCGCCGCCCGATGAACGACCAGCGCCCCCACCGCTCGGCGTGCTCCACCGACTCGAGCAGGAACGCCCGGTCGGCGGGATCGGATCCGGCCAACCGGGCGAAGGCGGCCACCGGGGTGGTCAGGTCGGCCAGCAGCTCCCGCCACACCGGCACCACCGTGTAGTCGGCGGCCAGCGACGCGAACTCGTCACGCGACGGGCGGGTCACCGTCCGTGGGTCGGCGGCGCCGGCGGGCCGAACGACGGGGCCCCCGATGCCCCGTCTTCAGCGCCGAAGGCCCGGTAGAAGCACGTGCGGGCCCCGGTGTGGCAGGCCCCCGCCCCCTCCTGGTCGGCCAGGAACAGCAGCGTGTCACCGTCGCAGTCGTAGTAGGCCGCCCTGACCCACTGCCGGTCCCCGGAGGTGTCACCCTTGCGCCACCTCTCCTGGCGGCTGCGGGACCAGAAGACGGTCCGGCCGGACTCCAGGGTCTCGGCCAGGGCCTCGGCGTTCATCCACGCCATCATCAGCACCTGGCCGTCCCGGTGGTCCTGGACGATGGCGGGGACCAGACCGTCGGCGTTGAACCTGACCGCGTCGAGCTGGGCGGGCGTGGCTTGGATGGGCACGGCAGCCGGCATGGCTGCCAATGCTAAGCGCCGGCCGGGCGATCGGGTGAACGCTCGGGGCTGCTACAGGTACAGACCGGTGCCGCTGTCGACCCGCTCCGACGCCACGGCGTGGATGTCCCGCTCGCGCAGGATGAGGTAGTCCTCGCCCTGGACCTCCACCTCGTAGCGGTCCTCGGGATTGAACAGCACCTGGTCACCGGGCTTGATGGTGCGCACGTGCGGCCCGGTGGCCACCACCTCGGCCCAGGCCAGCCGCCGGGCCATCTGGGCGGTGGCCGGTATCAGGATCCCCGCCCGCGACTTGCGCTCCCCCTCGCCGTGCGGGATCTGCACCAGAACCCGGTCGGTGAGCATCTCGATGCCCTGCTTCGGCGATCCGTCCATCGCCCCACGGTACCCAGCGCGGGACCGCCGCACCCCATACGCCGGCGATCAGGCCGCGGCGGGCGGCCGGACCGGCACCCCGGCGGCGGCCATGGCCGCCTTGGCCTGGGCCACCGTCGCCTCCCCGTAGTGGAAGATGGACGCCGCCAGCACGGCGTCCGCCCCGCCCTCGACCGCCCCGTCGACCAGGTCGGCCAGGCAGCCGACGCCGCCGCTGGCCACCACCGGGATCCCGACCGTGTCCACCACGGCCCGGGTCAACTCCAGGTCGAAGCCTTCCCGGGTGCCGTCCCGGTCCATGGAGTTGAGCACGATCTCGCCGGCCCCCCGCCGCTCCGCTTCCGCGGCCCACTCCAGGGCGTCGACGCCGGTCGCCGTCCGCCCGCCGTGGGTGAACACCTCGAAGCGCCCGCCCGCCCGGCGCACGTCCATGCCCAGCACCACGCACTGGGCCCCGAACACGTCGGCGATCTCGTCGATCAGGGCCGGCCGGCCCACGGCTGCGCTGTTGACGCTGACCTTGTCCGCCCCGACCCGCAGGAGCTCCCGGGCGTCGCTGAGGGTCCGCACCCCGCCGCCCACGGTCAGGGGGATGAACACCTGCTCGGCGGTGCGGGCCACCACGTCCACCATGGTCCGCCGCCGGTCGGACGAGGCGGTGATGTCGTAGAAGACCAGCTCGTCGGCTCCCTCCCGGTCGTAGCGGGCGGCCAGCTCCACCGGGTCGCCGGCGTCGCGCAGGTTCTGGAAGTTGACCCCCTTCACCACCCGCCCGCCGTCCACGTCCAGGCAGGGGATCACCCGCACCGACCTCATGGCCCGTCCAGAGCCTGCAGGGCCCGGCCCACGTCCAGGCGGCCCTCGTAGATGGCCCTGCCGGCGATGATGCCGACCAGGCCCGGCACCGCCGCCAGGGCCACGACGTCGTCGAGGGACCCGACCCCGCCCGAGGCGATTACCGGCGCCGCGGTGACCCCGACCAGGGCCACCAGGCCCTCCACGTCAGGGCCGGCCAGCCGGCCGTCACGTGAGATGTCAGTGACGATGACGGCGCTGGCGCCGGCCGCCACGGCCCGGGGGACCAGCTCGGCCACCTGCACCCCGGCCCCTTCCGTCCAGCCCCGCAGGCGCACCTCTCCGCCCCGGTGGTCCAGCCCGACGGCGACCCGCCCGGGCCAGCGGGCAGCCGCCTCGGCCACCAGGTCCGGGTTCTCCACCGCGGCGGTGCCGATCACCACCCGGGCCACCCCGGCGTCGATCAGCTGGGCGGCGTCGTCGATGCTGCGCACCCCGCCGCCGGTCTGGACCCGCACGCCGGCGGCAGCCACCGCGGCGGCGATGCGGGCCACCGCCGGCCGGTTGGCCGCCTCGCCGGTGCGGGCGGCGTCGAGGTCCACCACGTGGATCCACCGGGCCCCGGCCGCGGCGAAGGTCTCGGCCACCGCCACCGGGTCGTCGCCATAGACGGTCTCGCGCCCGAAGTCACCCTCCACCAGCCGCACGCAGCGGCCTCCCCGCAGGTCTATGGCCGGGTAGAGGTCCATCAGCGGACCCGGGCGAAGTTGGCCAGCAGCTGCAGGCCGGTCTCGCCCGACTTCTCGGGGTGGAACTGGGTGGCCCACAGCCGGTCCCGGCCGATGACGGCGGTGACCTGCCCGCCGTAGTCGCAGGTGGCCGCCACGTCGTCCCCGTCGGGAGCGGCGTAGGAGTGGACGAAGTACACCCACGGCTCGGATCCCAGCCCGGCCAGGACCGGGCAGGCCGGCCGGCGGACGGACAGCACGTTCCACTGCATCTGCGGCCGTTTGACGTCGCCGGCCAGCAGCCTCACCGTGCCGGGCACCACGCCCAGGCCGGGCACGCCGGGGGACTCGTCGGAGCCGTCGTAGAGCATCTGCATGCCGACGCAGATGCCGAGGAACGGCTTGCCCACCGCCACCGCGTCGAGGGCCACCCGGTCCAGGCCGCTGGCCCTGAGGGCCTCCATGCAGCGGCCGAAGCTGCCCACCCCGGGGAGCACCACGGCGTCGGCCGCCGCTGCCACGTCGGCGTCGGTGACCAGCCTGGCGTCGGCGCCCACGTGCTGCAGGGCCTTCTCGGCCGAGCGCAGGTTGCCGATGCCGTAGTCCAGGACTGCGATCAAAGGGTTCCCTTGGTGGACGGCACGCCCGACCCGTCCACTCTCACCGCGTCCCGGAGGGCCCGGGCCACCCCCTTGAACGACGCCTCGAGGATGTGATGGGTGTTACGGCCGGAGAGCATGCGCAGGTGCAGGGTGATCCCGGCGGCCGTGACGAACGCCCGCCAGAACTCCTCGGCCAGCTGCGGATCGAACGGGGGGGATCCGAGCGGGTAGGCCTCTCCCCCGCCGCCCGGGTCCACGGCGTACACCAGGAACGGCCGGCCCGACAGGTCCAGCGCCACCGACACCAGCGTCTCGTCCAGCGGCAGGTCGATGGACGCGAAGCGCCGCACCCCGGCCTTGTCCCCCAGCGCCTCCCGGACGCACTCTCCCAGTGCGATGCCCACGTCCTCGACGGTGTGGTGGGCGTCGACGGCCAGGTCCCCGGTGGCCGTGACGGTCAGGTCGAAACCGCCGTGCTTGCCGAGCTGGGCCACCATGTGGTCGAAGAACGGGATCCCGGTCTCCACCGTGGCCTCCCCGCCGCCGTCGAGATCGACGGCGATCTCGATGGTGGTCTCCCTGGTGACCCGGCTGCGGGTGGCCCGCCTGCTCATAGCCGCACCATCACTCACAGAACCTCCTCCAGGGCGGACAGGAAACGGCCGTTCTCCTCCGGTGTCCCCACCGTGACCCGCAAGCAGCCGGCCAGACCGGGCCAGCCGGAGGTGTCGCGCACCAGCACGCCCCGTTCGAGCAGGCCCTGCCACACCTCGGTGCCCTTACGGCTCTCCGGCCGGAACAGGATGAAGTTGGATTGGGACGGCCAGGCGGTGACCGGCATCCGGGCGAACGCCGCGAGGATCCGCTGCCGCTCGCGGACGATCAACCCCACCCGCTGCTCCATTTGTCCCACGAATTCGACTGCCAACCGGCCGGCGGCCTGCTTGAGGGCGTCCAGGTGGTAGGGCAGGGCCACCCGCTCCAGGTTGGACACCACCGGCGCCGGCCCGATCAGGTACCCCAGGCGGGCGGCGGCCATGGACCAGGTCTTGGAGAACGTGCGGGTCACCACCAGTGGCCGGTCGTCGTCGACCAGTTCCACGGCCGACCAGTCGGCGAACTGCCCGTACGCCTCGTCCACCACCACCAGCCCCGGAGCGGCCCCCAGCACCGCCCGCACCGCGGCCGGGTCCTCGGCCAGGCCGGTCGGGTTGTTCGGCGAGCACAAGAAGGTGAGGACCGGCCGGGCGGCGGCGACCAGGTCGTGGACCACGTCCAGGTCCAGCGAGAAGTCCGGGCGCCGGGCGCCCTCCGCCACCCCGGTGCCGGTCAGGTGGGCGATGTGGGCGTGCAGGGCGTAGGTCGGCTCGAACACGGCCACCTGGCGGCCCGGCCCGCCGTAGGCCAGGCACAGCGACTGCAGCACCTCGTTGGACCCGTTGGCGCAGAACACCTGGTCGGGCCGCACCCCGTGCAGGCCGGCCAGGGCTTCCCTCAGGCCGGTGGCGGCCCGGTCCGGGTAGCGGTTCCAGGAGATGCGCCGCACCTCCTCCACCAGCCGTTCGGTCCATTCCGGCGGCGGTGGCAGGGGCGACTCGTTGGTGTTCAGCCGCACTGCCACATCCACCTGCGGCGAGTGGTAGCCCTCCCGCAGGCCCAGGTCGGGGCGGGGATCGGGGAGGGTCACCTGGGCGGGGTCCTGGCGCCGGTGCGGTACCGGACGGAATCGGCGTGGGCGGCCAGCCCCTCGGACACGGCCATGGCCTCCACGGCCGGCGCCAGGCGGTCCAGGCCGCGCCGGTCCACGTCGACCAGGTGGATGTACTTGCAGAAGTCGTCCACTCGCAGGGCACTGCCGAAACGGGCCGAGCGGGCGGTGGGCAGCACGTGGTTGGGGCCGGCGGCGTAGTCGCCGACGCTGGCCGGCGCCCACGGGCCGAGGAACACGGCGCCGGCGGTGGTGAGCCGGGGGACCAGGGCCTCGGGGTCGGCGGTCATCAGCTCCAGGTGCTCGGCGGCCACCGCGTTGGCCACGGCCATGGCCTGCTCGGGGCCGTCCACCAGCACGGTGTAGCCACCTTTTTCCAGGGTGGCCTGCACCTCGGGGCGCCGGGGCGACTCGCCGGTGATGCGGTCGACCTCGGCCCCGATACGGGCGGCGGCGTCCTCGGACCAGGTGATCAGGTAGGCCAGGCCGTCGGGGCCGTGCTCGGCCTGGACGACCAGGTCCACGGCGGCGTGGGTCGGGTCGGTGGTGGCGTCGGCGACGACCGCCACCTCGGACGGACCGGTGAAAGCGGACGGCACCCCCACCGCCCCCTCCCCCGCCACCAGCCGCTCGGCGATGGCCACGTACCGGTTGCCGGGGCCGACGATGACGTCCACCGCCGGGACCGACTCGGTGCCGTAGGCCAGGGCGGCCACCGCCTGGGCCCCGCCCACCCGGTACACCTCGTCCACGCCGGCGATGGCGGCGGCGGCCAGGATGGCTGGGGCCAGCCGGCCGTCGGGGCCGGGCGGGGAGCACACCGCCAGCGCCCCCACGCCGGCCACCCGGGCCGGGGCGGCGGTCATGAGCACCGTGGACGCCAGCGGGGCCCTTCCGCCGGGCACGTACAGGCCGGCCCGGTCGACCGGCTTGCGCAGCTCCCGGATCACCACCCCGTCCCGCTCGTAGCGTGAGTCCGGATGGAGCTGGGAGCGGTGGTAGTCGACGATGTTGTCGTGGGCGGCCTCGAGGGCTTGGCGCAGCGCCACCGGGATCCGCTCGAGGGCGGCCTTGACCTCTTCGGGCGGGACCCGGATGTCGTCTATACGGACCCGGTCGAAGCGCTCGGTGGCGTGGCGCAGGGCGGCGTCGCCCCGGTCCCGCACGTCGGCCAGGATGGCCCGCACGGCGGCTGCCGCCTCCCCGTCGTCCACGATGACCGGGGCGGGCAGGGCCCGGCGCAGGTCGCCGGGGTGGCCGCGCAGGTCGATGGTGGTGAGCAGGCCGGCCGGGGGGGTGGTGGCGGCTGGCGTGCCGGCGGGCGGCGTCGTGCCGGCGGGGGTCGATTCGGCGGGGGGAGCCATCGGGTCCATGATGGTAGTTGTATGACTGCTCGCGCCGAACTGAGTTCCGTGGCCACCCGACTGCACGAACTGGTGGGCCAGGTCGGCCAGATCGCCGAGGACCTGGGATCCGAGGAGCGGGACGACCTGGGGCCGGAGCTGTTCGAGGTGGAACGGACCCTGCGTACCGCCGAGCGCCGGCTCAACCGGGCCCTGGACCGGTAGCGGCGGACGCGGCCGCCGCTCGGCGGCGCTGGGGGTGCCGCTGGCAGTGGTGGTGGTGGTCGTGGTGGTGGTCGTGGTGGTGGTCGTGGTGGCTGAGGTCTGCCCGCCCGAATCCGCCCGAGGGGTGGGCTTTCTGCCCTGTAGGGACAACAACTCACCCCTCGACCTGAGGGACCCGGGGCTCAGGCCTTCCCGGGGCTCAGGCCTTCCCGGGGCCCAGCCCCTCGCCCCTGGGCCGGGCCCGCTTGGCAGCCGGTGGCTTGGTAGGCAGGATCGCCGACGGGCAGAAATCCGCCAGGACGCAGTCCTGGCAGCGGGGCCGGCGGGCAACGCAGACCCGCCGGCCGTGCAGGATCAGCCGCAGCCCCAGCGCCCCCCATTCCCGGGCCGGCACCAGGGCGCACACCTCGGACTCGATTTTGACCGGATCATCCGATTCGGTGAGCCCCAGCAGGCGGGTGAGGCGGGTCACGTGGGTGTCAACGGCCAGCCCGGGCAGGCCGAACGCCACGCTGCGGATGACATTCGCCGTCTTGCGGCCGACCCCCGGCAGCGTCACCAGCTCCTCCATGGCCGTGGGCACCTCGCCGGCGAAGCGCTCGTCCAGCTCCCGGGCCAGACCCATCAGGCTGCGGGCCTTGGAACGGAAGAACCCGGTGGATCGGATCAGCTCCTCCAGCTCGGCCGGGTCCGCCCCGGCCAGATCGACCGGGGTGGGGTAACGCTTGAACAGAGCGGGAGTGACCGAGTTGACCCGGAGGTCGGTCGTCTGGGCTGACAGCACGGTGGCGACCAGCAGCTGGAACGGCGTGTCGAAATCCAGCTCGCACAGGTCCCGGGCCGTGCCCGGGTAGAGCTCCGCCAAGCGCCGCGTCGACTCGGCGGCCCGGCCTTTCGGGGTGCGGGGTCTGGCCACCGCCCCAGCCTACGGATCCACCGGGCACGTCCCGCAACCCGCACCGGCCGCCCCTCCCCACCCGCACCCCACAGCGGCCGGCGCCGCCCCACCGGGTACCCTGCGGACGGTGCACCGGATCGAGATCAAGAGCCATCTGGGGCGGCCCGACGTCGACGCCGTCACCGGCCTCCTGGACCAGGCCCGGGCCGCCGACGCCCACGCGGCCATCGACGAGCACGCCTGGCTGGACCTGGTGCAGGGCGGCCGGACCGGGTTCGCCGGTCTCGTGGCATGGGAGGACGGCCACAGCCATCCGGTCGGCTACGCCCAGGTCAGCCGGGGTGCCGACAGCTGGGCTCTGGAGTACGTGGTCGATCCCCACCACCGCACGCCGGGCAACACGATCGGGGCCGACCTGGTCCGGGAGGCGGCCCGGGTGATCGCCGGCGCCGGCGGAGGTCATGTCCACATGTGGGTCAACCAGCCCCGCCCGGAGCACGACCGGATCGCCGCCGACATCGGCCTGGCCCCCGGCCGGATCCTGTACCAGATGCGACGGCCGCTGCCCTACGACCTGGACGAAACCGACCCGACCTTCGTGACCCGGGCGTTCCGGGTGGGCCAGGACGAGGAAGCCTGGCTGGGGGTCAACAACCGGGCCTTCCACTGGCACCCCGAGCAGGGCGGCTGGGACATCGACACGCTGAAGCAGCGGGAGGCGGAGCCGTGGTTCGATCCGGCCGGGTTCCTGCTGCACGAGGGGGCCGGCGGGGAGGTCGACGGATTCTGCTGGACCAAGGGCCATCCCGACCACGACCCGCCGCTGGGCGAGATATACGTCATCGCGGTCGACCCCGGGGCCCCCCGCCGGCCCGGCACCGGCCGCCGCCTGGTCGCGGCCGGCCTGGACCACCTCTACCGGGAGGGGTTCCGCATCGGGATGCTCTACGTCGACGCCGACAACACCCCGGCGGTCAAGTTGTATGTCGACATGGGCTTCGTCATCAACCACCTGGACCAGGCCTACGTGGGCGACATCGCTGCCAGCGGCGCCGGCCGGGCCACCCGATGAGCCGGAGCCGCAACCGGACCCGGCCCGGGGCCGTCCCCGGACTGTACGACCTGACCCGGGAGGAGCTCTCCGCCGCCCTCGAGGGCCAGCCCGCCTACCGGGTGGGGCAGGTGTGGCAGGCCATGTACGGCGCCGGCCGGCGCCCGGAAGAGATGACCAACCTGCCCCGGGACCTGCGGGTCGATCTGGAGCGGCGGTTCCCGGCCGCCCTCACCCCCCGGGCCGAGACGGTGTCCGACGACGGGCAGACCATCAAGTGGCTGTGGTCGGCCGCCGGGGACGCCTCCATCGAGACGGTGCTGATGCTCTACCCGGACCGGGCCACGGTGTGCGTGTCCAGCCAGGCCGGCTGCGCCATGAACTGCGGCTTCTGCGCCACCGGGCAGGCCGGTTTCAAACGGAACCTGTCCGCCGGGGAGATCCTCGAGCAGGTGGCCGCCGCCCGCCGGCGGGCCGAGCCCCGCCGGCTGTCGAACATCGTGTTCATGGGCATGGGCGAGCCGCTCGCCAACTACGACCGGGTGTGGGCGGCCATAGAGCGCATCAACGCCGACATGGGCGTCTCCGCCCGCCACATCACCGTGTCCACCGTGGGAGTGGTCCCCGGCATCCGCCGGCTGTCCCACGAGGCGCTGCCGGTGAACCTGGCGGTGTCGCTGCACGCAGCCAACGACGGACTGCGCGACAGTCTGGTCCCGCTCAACAAGCGGTACCCGCTCGAGGCCCTGGTGGAGGTGTGCCGCCAGTACCTGACGGTCAAGAACCGTCGCCTCAGCTTCGAGTGGGCCCTGATCTCGGGGGTCAACGACCGGCCCGTCGACGCCCGGGAACTGGCCGACATCGCCGTGCCCCTCGGCGCCCACGTCAACCTCATCCCCCTCAACCCGACCCCCGGCTACCCGGTGAGGGGCACCGACCCGGCCGGGGTACGCCGTTTCCGGGACGAGCTGGTGCACCTCGGGGTCAACGCCACCGTGCGGCGCAACCGGGGCACCGACATCGACGCGGCCTGCGGCCAGCTGGCCGCCCGGGCCGCCACGCAGCCCGTTCCGGCCGGATCGGCAGCCCGGCGGGAGTAAGGGCGCCGGGGATGCCAAACTGATGGCTATGCGGTCGTCTCTACGCTGGATCGACAGGACCCAGCCTCAGACCCTGATGATGGCCACCGTCATCATGTACATCAACGCGGTCTTCGGGCTGCTGGACGGCCAGGTCTTCGTGGTGCCCATCGGCACCATCCTGGTCCTCGGGCAGGCCGCGGCCGGGCTGGGCGTGGCCAACGAGAAGAAGTGGGGCTACTGGCTGGGCGTGGCGCTGACCGCGCTGTGGATCGCGTTCATGATCCTCAGCTTCAGCTTCGTGCTGATCCTGAACCTGCTCTTCTACGGCGCTCTCCTGGCCCTGCTGCTGCACCCGCAGAGCCGCAACTACCGGCGTACCTGGTTCCGGTAGCAGTTTGGGAAAAAGGGCGACCCCTGGCGTAGCCTGCCCGTCATGACCACCACGATCGACGGCCTGGCCGGCCTCAAGGAACGCGTCGGCCAGCACCTCGGATACAGCGAATGGCACCAGGTGACCCAGGAGCAGATCAACCTGTTCGCCGACGCCACCGGCGACCACCAGTGGATCCACGTCGACGTGGAGCGGGCCAAGGCCGGCCCGTTCGGGGCGCCCATCGCCCACGGCTACCTGACCCTGTCGCTGACCCCGACCCTGCTCAGCGAAGCGTTCTCTGTGTCGGGGGTGGCCATGGGCATCAACTACGGGCTCAACAAGCTGCGGTTCCCCTCCCCCGTCCCGGTGGGCTCGAAGGTGCGGGCCGGGGTGGAGCTGGCCAGCGTGGAGGACGTCAACGGCGGAGCCCAGGTGCAGCTCAACGTCACTTACGAGATCGAGGGCGGAAGCAAGCCGGTGTGTGTCGCCGAGGTGCTGTTCCGCTACTACTCCTGACCCTCCCGCAGGGGGCTGAGAAGGTCCGCGCCGTGCGGACCATGTTCGACAACATCGCGCCGCGCTACGACGTGGTCAACCGCATCATGACCTTCGGGTTGGACCGCCTGTGGCGCCGGCGGGCGGTGGCCGCCCTCGACCTGGGACCGGGCTCGCAGGTGCTGGACCTGGCCTGCGGGACCGGCGACCTGTGCCGGGACCTGACCGCCGCCGGCCACGCCGCGGTGGGCGTGGACCTGTCGTTCGGGATGCTCTCCCACGCCCGCACCGGATCCCCGCTGCTGCAGGGCGACGGTGTGGACCTGCCGCTGCGGACCGCCGCCCTGGACGGGGCCATCAGCGGGTTCGCGCTGCGCAACTTCGTGGCCCTGGCGCCCGTGTTCGCGGAGCTGGCCCGGGTGATCCGCCCGGGCGGGCGGGTGGCCCTGCTGGACGTGGCCACCCCCACCAACCCGGTCCTGCGCCGCGGTCACGCCGTGTACTTCGGACAGGTGGTGCCCCGCATAGGCGGTCTCCTGTCCGACCAGGACGCCTACCGCTACCTGCCCCGCTCCGTGGCCTACCTGCCCCCCGGCGACGGGATCCTGGACCTGCTGGGCGAGGCCGGGTTCGGCGCCGTCCGCCGGCGGATGCTGTCCGGGGGCATCACGCAGCTGATCACCGCCACCAGGCGGGTGCTGCCGTGACCGGCCCCGGGCTGAGGGCCACCACGGTCGTCCTGCCGGAGCCGCCCGACCTGCTGGGGTTCGCCGGCGACCGCGGGTGGCTGTTCCGGGGCGAGCACGGGGGCGTGGCCGGACAGGGGGTGGCCCTGCGCATAGACCTGCCCGAGGGCCTGGGCGACCCGGCCGCGTCCGCCCGGGTGGCCGACGCCCTGGCCGCCATCCCCGCCGACGACCCGATCGGCCATCCCGGGACCGGGCCGGTGGCCATCGGGGCGCTCCCCTTCGACCCGACCGCCTCCGGGCACCTGATCGTGCCCCGCCGGATGGTCGGTCGCCGGGGCGACACCGGATGGGTCACCACGGTCGAGCCGGCCGGGTCGGCCTGGCCGGCGGACCCCGAACCGGCGCCC
>DASSZD010000149.1:0-40324 GCA_035702985.1 Acidimicrobiales bacterium | reverse complement strand
CGGACGGCCGCCCCCCGGGGTCGGGTCGGGCTTCTGGTCGGCCGCCGCCGGGGGGCCGGGCCAGGCTTCTAGGCTGATCCGGCCATGCCCGACGCCGATCCCCGCCCCGAGCCGACCGGCCCCTCCGCCGGCAATGCGGGTGGCACCACCGCCGGCGGGACGAGCGCCGCCAGCCCCGGCGCCCCCGGACCGGATGCCGGAGCCGGACCGCCGGCCCCCCCCGGCCCGGCGGCGCCGGGGCTACTTCCTGCCGGGGGCGATCGCGCTGGCGGCCCTGCTGCTGATCGGGGCGGCGGTGGGCGCCGGGGACCTGTCCCACCCGGCGCCGCGGACGTTGAGAGGCACGGACGTGGCCGCGCAGATCTCCCTCGGGGTCCAGGCGCAGCAGAACGACCGGGTCCCGCCCCAGGTCACCTGCCCGCGGTCCGAGCCGGTCAGAGCCGGTTACAGCTTCGACTGCACCCTGCTGGCCGGCCACCGCCCGCCGGTGACGGTGGCGGTGACCGAGGTGGACGGGCGGGGCCGGTTGCACTGGTCCCTCGGAGTAGCGGCTCCTGCTAAATAGACTCCGGCCATGGGCGACCCGACCAGCGTGATCCAGCCGCCGGCTGGCCGGTCGGGCGAGGACCGCATCCTCACCGTCCCCAACCTGATCACGCTGGTCCGGCTGTGCTGCATACCGGTGTTCGTGTGGCTGCTGATGCGCCCCCATCGGGACGGGTGGTACCCGGCCGCCCTGCTCCTCGGGGCGCTGGGCGCCTCCGACGGCATCGACGGTTTCGTGGCCCGCCGCTTCAACCAGGTCTCCACCCTCGGCAAGGTGCTCGACCCCGTCGCCGACCGGCTCCTGCTCGGGGTGGCGGCCATCTCGATCATCGTGCTCGGTGCCGTGCCCCTCGGGGTGGGTGTGGCGGCCCTGGCACGCGAGGGCCTGGTGGCGGTCGGCTTCCTGATGGTCGCCGCCCTGGGCGGCCGGCGCATGGACGTGCAGGTCAGCGGCAAGGCCGGCACGTTCGGCCTGATGGCGGCCCTGCCGCTGTTCCTGGGCGGCCACGCCCACGACGACTGGCACCGGACCGCCGAGATCCTGGCCTGGATCTTCGCTGTTCCGGGATTGGTCCTTGGCTGGTACTCGGCGGCGACGTATGTTCCCAAGGCCCGGGAGGCCATAGCGGCCGGCCGGCGGGAGCGGGAGGAGGACCGGGTGAGCAAGCAGGCCCAACCATGAAAGCGGTCATCATGGCCGGCGGCGAGGGCACCCGGCTCCGGCCGCTGACCTCGAACGCCCCCAAGCCGATGATGCCCATCGCCAACCGGCCGATGATGGAGCACATCATCGAGCTGCTGAAGCGGCACGGCTTCGACGAGATCGTGGTGACGGTCGCCTTCCAGGCCAACGCCATCCGCACCTACTTCGGAAACGGTTCGGAGTTCGGGGTCAACATGGTCTACGCCACCGAGGAGACCCCCCTCGGCACCGCCGGATCGGTCCGCAACGCCATGGACGAGCTCAACGAGCCGTTCCTGGTCATCTCCGGCGACGTGCTCACCGATATCGACCTGGGGTCGATCGTGGAGTTCCACCGGGAGCGCAAGGCCATGGCCACCATCGGCCTCAAATCCATGGAGAACCCCCTGGAGTTCGGCATCGTCATCACCCGCGACGACGGATCCATCGAGCGGTTCCTCGAGAAGCCCACCTGGGGTCAGGTGTTCTCCGACACCATCAACACCGGCATCTACGTCCTCGAACCGTCCATCTTCGACTACATCGAGCCGGACAAGAGCGTGGACTTCTCCTCCGAGGTCTTCCCCCGCATGCTCGACGACGGGATGCCGGTCTTCGGCTACGTCGCCGACGGCTACTGGGAGGACGTGGGCACCCTGGAGGCCTACATCAAGTCCCACCAGGACGTCCTCGACGGCCAGGTGGCGGTCGACATCGGCGGGTTCCGGGTGGGCGACGGGGTCTGGCTGGGCGAGGGCTCGGAGATCGACCCGGCCGCCAGCATCGACGGGCCGGCCATCATCGGCGACTACTGCCGGGTCGAGGCCGGGGCCCACCTGGGCCAGTACACCGTGCTCGGCTCCAACGTGAGGGTGGGGCCGGACTCGTTCGTGGAGCGCTCCGTGGTGCACGACAACGTGTACCTGGGTCCCGGGGTCCGCCTGCGGGGCGCTGTCGTCGGGCGGTCCAGCGATCTGCGCCGCGGCGCCCGGCTGGAGGAGGGGGTGGTCATCGGCGACGAGTGCTTCATAGGCGAGCACGCCGTGATCAACCCGGGCGTCAAGGTGTACCCGTTCAAGACCGTCGAGCACGGGGCCATCGTCAACTCGTCGATCGTGTGGGAGTCCAGGGGCGCCCGCCACCTGTTCGGCCGTACCGGGGTGGAGGGTCTGGCCAATGTCGACATCTCGCCCGAGCTGGCGGTCAGGCTGGCCATGGCCTACGGCACGACCATGAAAAAGGGGTCGACGGTGGTGGCCTCCCGGGACACCAGCCGGGCGGCCCGGGTGCTCAAGCGGGCGGTGATGGTGGGTCTCAACGCCTCAGGAGTGGACGTGGCCGACCTGGAGGTGGCCACCGTGCCGGTGACCCGTTTCGGGGTCCGCAACGAGCGCGGCGACGGCGGGGTGTCGGTCCGGCTGGCCCGCGACGACCCCCAGTCGGTGATCATCCGGTTCTTCGACGCCAGCGGGATCGACATCTCCGAGGCCACCCAGAAGAAGATCGAGCGGCTCTTCTACCGGGAGGACTACCGGCGGTCCCTGGCCGGCGAGATCGGCGACCTGCGCTACCCGATGCGCACCGCCGAGTTCTACACCGCCCAGCTGATGGACCGGGTCAACGTGGAGGCCATCCGCGCCGCCCGTTTCAAGGTGGTGCTGGACTACGCCTACGGGGCGGCCAGCTTCGTGATGCCCAACGTGCTGTCCAAGCTGGGTGCCGAGGTGCTGTCGGTGAACCCGTATGCGTCCACCCGCCAGTCGCTGACCTTCGACCGGTGGGAGCACGCCTCGCAGGTGTCCCGCCTGGTCAAGGCGTCGGGCGCCCACCTGGGGGCGGTCATCGACACCGACGGCGAGTACATCACCTTCGTCGACGACACCGGGCACGTGCTCTCCGACGACCAGGGGCTGATGACCCTCCTGCAACTGGTCCTGGCCGAGGCGGACAAGCGGGGAGCCGCCGCCCCCACCGTGGCCCTGCCGGTGTCGGTGAGCCGCAGCGTGGAGGCCATGTGCGACAACTCCGGCGCCACCCTGCTGTGGACCAAGCTGTCCACCCCCTCGCTCATGGAGGTGGCTTCCCAGCCCGGTGTCCGCTTCGCCGCCAGCCAGGAGGGCGGCTACATCTTCCCGGCGTTCCTGCCCGCCTACGACGCGGTGGCCACCCTGGTCGAGACCCTCGGCCTGCTCGCCACCGCCGGGACCCGCCTGTCCAACATCGTGTCCCGCCTGCCGGCCGTCCGGCTGGCCCACGAGTCGGTGGTCACCCCGTGGGAGAAGAAGGGCATGGTCATGCGGACGGTCATGGAGTGGACCAAGGACCGGGAGGTCCTCTTGGTGGACGGGGTCAAGGTGCTCCACGACGACGGATGGGCCCTGGTGTTCCCCGACCCGGAGGAGCCCCTGACCCACGTGTGGGCCGAGGCGTCCACCGACACCGACGCCCGGGCCCGGGCCCAGGAGTACTCCCGGCGGATCCGCAGCGTGCTGCGGTCATGAACGTCACAGCACGTAGCAACGCCGGCCCTCCGTCTATTAAGTTCCGATGCCATGAATGTCCCGGAGGATCTCCGCTATACGTCGGACCACGAGTGGGCCCGCAGCGAAGGCGGGAGGCTGCGCATCGGCATCACCGACTACGCCCAGGACGCGCTGGGTGACATCGTGTTCGTCCAGTTGCCCGAGCCGGGGGCCAAGGTCAGCGCCGGGGATTCGTTCGCCGAGGTGGAGTCGACCAAGTCCGTGTCGGACATCTACGCCCCGGTGAGCGGCACCGTGGCCGAGATCAACTCCGATCTGTCCGACGCCCCCCAGCGGCTCAACGAGGACCCCTACGGCGAGGGCTGGCTGTGCGTCATCGTCCCCGACGAGGAGTCGGTGCCCGACGACTCGCTCCTCGACCCCGAGGCCTACCGCAAACTCATCGAGAGCTGAACCTCTTCGCTTTGTCCCCGATCTTCTGCAACCGCTGCGGTCACCGCAACCCCGAAGGCTCGAACTTCTGCTCGTCGTGCGGCGCGGTCCTCGAACGGTTGTCGCCGGGCGACCCGGCCACCACCACCATCACCTTCGCCCCGGTAGAGGCGGCAGGGGAGGTGGGGGAGGAGGAGGTGAGCGTCTCGCTCGCCGATCATCCGGCCGGGGTGGGCCTGCTGGTGGTGAAGCGGGGACCGAACGCCGGCTCGCGCTTCGCGCTCAACCCGGAGAAGACGACCATCGGCCGTCACCCCGAGAGCGACATCTTCCTCGACGACGTGACCGTGTCGCGCCGTCACGCCGAGGTGCTGGCCTCCGACGGCCGGTTCACCGTGACCGACTCGGGCTCCCTCAACGGCACCTACGTCAACCGGGAACGCATCGAGCAGGCGGAGCTGCACAGCGGCGACGAGGTACAGATAGGCAAGTTCCGCCTGGTGTTCCTGTACGAAGTTCTCGGCGGCTAGGAACTTGGCGGACCGGTCCCATCTCTCCATCGGCGAGGTGCTCTCCCTCCTGCGCGACGAGTTCCCCGACGTCACCATCTCGAAGATCCGGTTCCTGGAGAGCCAGGGGCTGGTCGATCCGGAACGCACCCCGTCGGGCTACCGCAAGTTCTACGACCACGACGTCGAGCGGCTGCGCTGGATACTCCGCCAGCAGCGAGAGCATTTCCTCCCGCTGAAGGTGATCCGGGGCCGCCTGAGCGAGCAGGAGAGCGGCTCCGACGTTACATCCGGTCCCGATGTCCCGGACGGCCCGGAAGCCATGGCGTGGGTGCCGGCCGCGCCGAACCCGGCCCCGAACTCCGGGGCGGCGCGCTCCGGCGCCGCACCGTCCCCGTGGCCGGCCCAGGCCCCGTCGCCGTCCCAGGCCCCGTCGCCGTCTCAGACCCCGTCGCCGTCTCAGGCCCCGTCGCCGTCCCAGGCCCAGGCTCCGTCGCCGTCCCCGGCCCAGGCCCGCACCGGGGCGGTCCGGACCGGACCGGGCCGTCTGCCGGTCACGCCCAGCCTGTTCGCCGGACTGCACGGCCAGGCCGCCCCCGCCGGCGGCGGCACCGGCACGCCGGCCGATGCGAGCCCGCCGGCTGCGACGAACCCGCCGGCTGCGACGAACCCCCCGGCTGCGACGAACCCGCCGGCCGGCGCACCCGGAACCGCGCCGCCCGGATCCGGGGCGGCCGCCCCCGGCGGTGGGACCACCACTCCGGCCGCCGCCGCCGACGGGCCGGCCGGCGCCCACCCGGCCGCCTATCCGGGCCGGGAAGCGGCAGCCGGCGCCCCGGGCCCTGCAGCAGTGGTCGCCCCCGCCACACCAGCGGCTCCCGGGGCCGGACCCCCTGGCAGCGGGGCCGTGATGCCCGGGGAGGAGAACGACAGCTACACCGCCGAGGAGCTGGCCGCCACCGTCGGCGCCGAAGCGGCCCTGGTCACCGACCTCAAGCAGTACGGGCTGATCGCTCCCCATGCCGTGGTGGCGGGCACCGCCTACTACGACGCCAGCGCGGTGGCCGTCGCCCGGGCGGCCGCCGATTTCGCCCGGCACGGCGTCGAGGCCAGGCATCTGCGCATCTGGCGCAACGCCGCGGACCGGGAGGCCGATCTGTTCCAGCAGATCGTGCTGCCCCTCTTGCGGCAGCGCAACCCCCAGGCCCGCCGCCAGGCGGCCGACACCCTCTCGGACCTGGCCCGGGCGGGCAGCCAGCTGCGGGCTGCCCTGGTGGAGCGGGCCCTCAGGGAGATTCGCTGACGGGATCTCTCCAATAGGGCTTTCCCGGCCGTCGCGACCGCCACCGCGAGGGTAACGTTTGACCATGGTGGAGATGCACCTGAGCGCCGTCCGGGTGGAGATACCGAGCAACAACCCCCTGTTGCTGCTCCAGGAGACCACCGGGGCCCATCGGACCCTCCCCATCTACATCGGGCCGGCCGAGGCCCAGGCCATCGCCTTCGCCCAGCAGGGGGTGGAGACGCCGCGCCCCATGACCCACGATCTCATGCGCGACATCCTCGAGGAGCTCGGAGCCCGGGTGGAGTGCATCGTCATCACCGAGCTGCGGGAGCGGACCTTCTACGCCGAGCTGCGGATCATGACCGGTAACCAGCGGCACACCATCTCCGCCCGGCCCTCCGACGCGGTGGCCCTGGCCGTCCGGCTGGACACCCCCATCTTCGCCGAGGAGGACCTGCTCGACGCCGAAGGGGTAATCCTTCCCGAGGAGGAGGAAGAGGAGGAGAGCGGCGAGGCCGACGAGCTCGTCTCGGAGTTCCGGGATTTCATCGAGGGCATCCGCCCCGAGGACTTCGGCTGAGCCGACCGCCCCAGGCACCTGTTGCATTGGCCCGGCGCGTAGAGCACACTGGCGTAACTACTCGTCTGTGATCCGAGAGGTGGCTCAGATGCCCACGGCCCGATCAGCCAAGCAGGAAGGCGTTGTCGACAATCCGGTGCTCGGCTACCGGGGCCCGCAGGTCTGCTCCATCGTAGGTATCACCTACCGTCAGCTGGACTACTGGGCCCGCACCGGGCTCCTTCACCCCTCCATCAGCCAGGCCCGGGGCAGCGGCTCGCAGCGGCTGTACAGCTATTCCGACCTGCTGCAGCTCAAGGTGATCAAGCGCCTGCTGGACTCGGGCGTCTCGCTGCAGGCCGCTCGCCGGGCCATCGACTGCCTGCGCTCCAGCGGCGAGGATCTGGGGTCCGCCAACCTGGTCATCGACGACCGCCGGTCGGTTCTGGCCCACACCGGGGAGGAGATCATCGACCTGCTCAAGGGCGGCCAGACCGTGCTCAACATCGTGCCCCTCGGCGGCCTGGTCACCGAGCTCGAGTCGGCCATCACCGAGCTGGGCCTGCCCGGCCGGCCCGGCCCCGTGGCCGCCCCGGCCGGGGCGGGCGACGACACGGAGTCCGCGGCAGCGGGCTCGCCGCCCGGGCTGTCCGAGGCCCTGTAACCACCCCCTCTCCGGGCGCAGCGCCGCCGGTCGGCCCCTGACCGTGGCTCTCCCGGTGTCCGGGGCCGTAATGTCCGGGCGGCGCGGGCCGTTCTGTGGACCGGGCCGTCCAGTGGCGGGCTCTGTGGCGCCGGGGTGCTCCGCCGCACGGCCCCTTCTGTGAGCCGGTTTTGCATCCTTGAGCCGGATCCCACTTTTCGGCGCTGAAACGGCACACAGATCACCGAAGCGCACACAGTTCGGTAACCGAAGGATCTGGTCGCGACCCGGAACCGCTTTGTCCGGTCCCGGAAAGACCCGGCGCTGGGCTCCGCCACCCCCGGTCCCACCCGGGCAGGTGGCGGCACAGATGCGGCCGCCGCACCGGTCCCGGTGAGACGCCGTCGATCCGGATGCCGACCCTGAGCCGCCAGCGGGCCCGCAGCCTCTAATCTGTCACGGGTGAACGACCCGGATCAGTCCCTGCGCCGATCTCCCCTGGACGCCGCCCACCGGGCCCTCGGCGCCAGGATGGTGCCGTTCGGCGGGTGGGAGATGCCCCTGTCGTATCCGTCAGGGACCCTGGCGGAGCACATGGCGTGCCGGGACGACGCGGTGGCCTTCGACGTCAGCCATCTGGGCACGGTGCGGGTGACCGGTCCCGAGGCCCACGACCTGCTGCAGCGCACCCTGACCAACGACCTGGACAAGGTCGGCCCGGGCCGGGCCCAGTACACGCACCTGCTGGACGAGACCGACGGCTCGGTGCTCGACGACATCATCGTCTGGTGGGTCGAACCTGACCGCTTCGACGTCATGCCCAACGCCTCCAACACGGCCCGGGTCCGGGCCGCGGTGGGCGGCGTCGACGTCACCGCCGAGCGGGCGGTCATCGCCGTGCAGGGGCCCCACGCCCGGGAGATGCTGGCCACGGTGGCGCCCGACGCGGCGGCCGTGGGACGGTTCCGGGTCACCCATTTCAGCTGGAACGGCACCCCGTGCGTGGCCGCCGGCACCGGCTACACCGGGGAGGACGGCGTGGAGTGCGCGGTGCCGGCCGCCAACGCCCCGGCCTTCTGGGAGACCCTGCTCGGGGTGGGGATCCGCCCGGCCGGCCTGGGCGCCCGGGACACCCTGCGGCTGGAGGCGGCCCTCCCGCTGCACGGCCACGAACTGGGACCGGGTATCACCCCGCTGCAGGCCGGCCTGGGCTGGGTGGTGTCATGGACCAAGCCCCAGGGTTTCCGGGGCAAGCCGGCCCTCGAGCGTGAGCGGGAACACGGGGTGCGCCGGCTCATCGCCGGCCTGGTCACCGAAGGGCGCCAACCACCCCGGGCCGGGGCCAGCGTGCTGGTCGGGGGCGAAGCGGTGGGGGAGATCACCAGCGGGAACTTCTCGCCCGTCCTCGGCCACGGCGTCGCCCTGGCCTTCCTGCCGCCCGACATCGGGCCGGGCACCGTGGTCGACATCGACCTGCGGGGCCGGCCGGTGCCGGCCACGGTCGCGGCGCTCCCGTTCGTACAGAAGAAGGGTTGAACCTTGGGCCATTTCGTCCCCCACACCGATGCCGACCTGGAGCGCATGCTCGCCGACATCGGCCTGGCCTCCCTGGAGGACCTGTTCGCCGTGGTGCCCGAGGCGCTGCGCCTGGCCGGAGGCCTGGAGATGCCCGACGGGCTGTCCGAACCCGACGTGCTGGCCGAGATGGACCGGCTGGCCGGCCTGAACCGGCACGGCTCGGATCTGCTCTGCTTCGCCGGAGCCGGCGCCTACGACCATGAACTGCCCTCCGCCACCAAGCGTCTGACATTCCGCTCGGAGTTCGTAACCGCCTACACCCCCTACCAGCCGGAGGTGGCCCAGGGGGTGCTGCAGGCCCTGTTCGAGTACCAGACGCTGGTCGCCCGCCTGTCCGGCCTGGCGGTGGCCAACGCGTCGCTCTACGACGGGGCGTCGGCGGCGGTGGAGGCGGCCAACATGGCGGCGGCCGCCAAGGGACGCCAGACCATCTGGCTCAGCGGGGGCCTGCACCCACACTGGCGCCAGACGCTGGCCACCTTCGCGGCCGGGACCGGTCATCGGCTGGTGGATGTCCCGCTGCGAGACGGGGTCACCGACTGGGAGGCGGCTCCCGCCTCCGACCCGCCGGCCGCCCTGCTGCTGGCCGCCCCGAACTACCTCGGCGCCTTCGAGGACGTGGCCGCCGCCCGCCAGGCCGCCGACCGGCACGGGGCGCTCCTCGTCGTGGGCGTCGACCCGGTCTCGTCGGGCCTGCTCCGCCCACCGGGAGAGCTGGGTGCCGACGTGGTCGTGGGGGAGGGCCAACCGTTCGGGACCCCGCTGTCGTTCGGGGGTCCCTACCTGGGTCTGTTCGCCTGCCGCACGGAGCTGGTGCGACGCCTGCCCGGCCGGCTGGTGGGCCGCACGGTGGACGTGGAGGGCCGCCCCGCCTACGTGACCACGCTGCGGGCCCGGGAGCAGGACATCCGCCGGGAGAAGGCGTCGTCCAACGTGTGCACCAACCAGACCCTGATCGCGGTGGCGTGCATGATCCAGTTGTCCTGGCTGGGGACCACCGGGCTGCGGGAGATGGCGCTGCGCTGCGCCCGCGGCGCCCGCTACGCCCGCCAGGCGGTGGCCACCATCCCCGGGGTGGAACCGCTGGTGGCGGCCCCGACCCTGCGGGAGTTCGCCCTGCGCCTGCCGGTGCCGGCCGACACCGTGGTGGAGCGGATGGCCGAAGAGGGGTTCCTGGCCGGGGTGCCGGTGGGCATCGACGACGGGGTGGTCACCGCGGGCGGTGACGCCCTGCTGGTAGCCGTCACCGAGAGACGGACCAAGACCGAGATCGACAGTTACGTGGCATGCCTGGAGAAGGTGGTTCGCTGATGGGCGCCGAGACGCAGACGACGAGCAGCGGGGCAGCCGGGCCGGGGGACGGTCCCGGGAACCCCGGGAGCCGGCCGGCCGCGCCCGGCGGGCGGGCCACCAGCGTCCCGCTCATGGGCCGGGACCACGAGCCGACGGTATTCGAGTACTCCAGCCCGGGCCGGCGGGCCTGGTCGTTCCGCACCACCGGGATTCCGGAGTGGAGCGCCGAGGAGCTGGTGCCGGCCGGCCTGCTCCGTCCCGACCCGGTGGAGCTGACCGAGGTCTCGGAACGGGACCTGGTGGCCCATGTGACCCGCCTGACCCACCGCCAGTACTCGGTGGACCTGGGCGCCTACCCGCTCGGTTCGTGCACCATGAAGTACAACCCGAAGCTCTGCGACGACGCCGCCTCCCTGCCCGGGCTGACCGCGGTGCACCCCGCCACCCCGGCGCAGTACGCCCAGGGCTGGCTCGAGCTGCTCTGGGCGCTGGGCGACACGCTGTGCCGGGTCACCGGCATGCACGCCGCCACCCTGCAGCCGCCGGCGGGGGCGGCCGGGGAGCTCACCGGTCTCCTGTTGATGCGGGCCTGGCACGCCTCGCAGGGGGAGGAGCGCCACAAGATCATCATCCCCGACTCGGCCCACGGCACCAACCCGGCGTCGGTGACCCTCGGCGGTTACCAGACGGTCACGGTGCCCTCCGACAGCCGGGGACTGGTGGACCTGGACGCTCTCAAGGCCCGGCTGGACCGGGACGTGGCCGGCATCATGCTCACCAACCCCAACACGCTCGGACTGTTCGAGGAGGACATCGCCGAGATCGCCGCCGCGGTGCACGAGGTAGGCGGCCTGCTGTACTACGACGGGGCCAACCTCAACGCCATCCTGGGCGTCACCCGACCCGGGGACATGGGCTTCGACATCGTGCACATGAACCTGCACAAGACCTTCGCCGTACCCCACGGCGGTGGGGGCCCAGGCGCCGGTCCGGTCGCCGTGTCGTCCCGACTGGCCGAGTTCCTGCCCGGACCGCTGCCGGCCCGCAGGGAGGACGGCCGCTTCGAGTGGCACACCCCGGCCCGCAGCATCGGCCGGGTGCACACCTGGTACGGCAACGCCCTGGCCCTGGCCCGGGCCTGGTCCTACATCCTGGCCAACGGCGGCGACGGGCTGCGCCGGGTGGCCGAGGGGGCGGTACTCAACGCCAACTGGCTGCGCCACCGGTTGCGGGGGGTGTACGACCTGCCCTACGACCGGCCCAACATGCACGAGTTCGTGGCGTCCACCGCCTCGCTCAAGAAGGCCAAGGGGCTGCGAGCCCTGGACGTGGGCAAGAGGCTGCTGGAGGAGGGCTTCCACGCCCCCACGGTGTACTTCCCGTTGATCGTCGACGAGGCCCTCATGATCGAACCCACCGAGACCGAGAGCCCCGAGACGGTGGCGGCCCTGGCCGACGCCCTGCTCGCCATCGCCTCCGACCCCGAGGGGGAGGGGGCGGCCGCCCCCCGCACCACCCCGGTGGGCCGGGTGGACGAGGCCCGGGCGGCCCGCACCCTGCTGCCGACCTGGGACGCCGTGGTGGGCCACGAAGGCCCCGCCAGGGGCTAGGAGGACCGCCCGGCGTCACCCGGCGCGGCCGGACTGGCGCCGGTCAGTCGGGACGGCCCGGCCGCTCAAGGACCGCCTCAGGCCGGACTGGCGCCGGTCAGTCGGAACGGCCCGGCCGCTCAGGGACCGCCTCAGGCCGGACTGGCGCCGGTCGGTCGGAGCGGCCCGGCCGCTCAGGGACCGCCTCAGGCCGGACTGGCGCCGGTCAGTCGGGACGGCCCGGCCCGCTCAGGGACCGCCTCAGGGCGGCCTGGCCGGGGTGGGCGGCGATGACGTGGCGGAGCCCCTGGGCCGTGGCCGACAGGTACCGGCGGGTGGTCTCCAGGCTGGCGTGGCCCAGCAGCTCCTGCAGCTCGACCACGTCGGCGCCGGCCTCCAGCGCCGACGTGGCGAAGGTGTGGCGTAGGGCGTGCACCAGCGCCCCGGCCGGCACCGACGCCCGGATACCGGCCCGCACGTAGAGCTTTTCCACCAGGTAGCGGATCTGGTCGACGGTCATGCGCCGGCCCCGCACGTCGACGAACAGGGGGGTGCCGGGGTGGTCCATGCGGTCCTTCGGGAAGCGGGCGGCCCTCTCCTTCAGGTACACGTCGAGGACCTGGTCGAGGGCCGGATCGATGGGCACCGGCCGCATCTTGCCGCCCTTGCCCCGGACCTCCATGCGCCGGGCGCCCGGCTCGCCGGCCAGGGAGCCGACGGACAGGCCGGCCGCCTCCGCTTCGCGGATGCCGGTGACACAGAAGGTGGCCACCAGCGCCAGGTCCCGGGCCGGCCACGGGTCCCGGGCCCGCCGGTCGGGCTCGGCGGCGGCGGCCAGGAGCCGGCCCACCGCGTCGGGAGCCCGGATGGACCGGGGCAGGCTGGAAGGCGTCTTCGGCTTGGGGATGGCAGCCATGGGGTTGCCGTCGATGACGCCCTCGGCGACCAGGAAGTCGAAGAAGCTGGACCACGCCGAATGAGCCCGGCGCACCGATGCCGCGGCGTGGTCCGACGCCCAGGACGAGAAAGCCGACAAAAGGGCCTGCCGGCCCAGGTCGGCCACCGTGACCCGGTCCAGCCCGGTGACGTCCCCGGCCAGCCCCTCCAGCACGGCCAACCGTCCGGCGATGCCCTCCAGGTCCCGGCGGTAGCCGGCCAGAGTGGCCGGCGACGGCTTCGCCGCGCCCAGGTTGACCAGCCAGGCCTCAACGGCGTCCCGCACCGGCGAGCCCGGATCGACCCGCCGGCGGGGGCCGAGCGGGACCGTCGGACTGACACGGGGGCTGCGGGGCGCGGCGGGCACGGCGGGTGGGAGGCTACCGGGCCGCCGGCGGCCGGCGGTGGACCGCGAGCCGGCCCCGGGACCCGTCGGCCGACACTTCCGTCACAGTGACGTAACTGGCGGCGGAATGGGCCCCAGCGGGAGGAGTGGTCCAGGCCGGCGCCGACCGGTGCCGCGGTCGGCCGTCCGCCCGGTGCCGCGGTCCGAGTCCAGTTGGCGCGCCGTACAGCCGCGGCCGGCCGGCAACCCGGTCCGGCGCCCGCTGGCTCGGCGGCAGGGGCCGCGCGGGGTATCCGGGGTGCGACCCCCACCCAGGTGTATATTCTGTCACTGTGACGAAATATCCGGTGGATTACGGTGAGGGAGAGGCGAGACGCTGCAGGTGGTGCGGCCGCCGGTTCGAGGCGCCGGCCCGGTCCGCCGGCCGGCCGCGGCTGTACTGCCGGCGGTCGTGCCGGCAGCGGGACTTCGAGGCCCGCCGCCGGGGCCGGGAACTGGGCCTGGCCGAGAACGAGGTGGTGATGGCCCGCCGGGAGCTGAGCCGCATGGACGACATGCTCTACGTGCTGGCCTGCGCCGTGGAGGACGTGGAGCGGGACCTGGACGGAGACCACGACGGTACCGATGTGCGCCGGGCCCTGGACTGGTTGATGGACGCGACCCGACCCCTGGCCGAGCTATCGAGGGACGGCCGCCTGGCCCTGGGGTGAGCGAGGAGCGGGTCACCACCCTGGCCAGGCCTTTTTCCCTATGTTCCGGATAATCACAGTTATCCGTAATATAGGCGGCAGGGCGGCCCGGGGGCTGGTGACGGGCCGGATTGTCACCACCGGTGTCCGAATATGGTCGACAACCGTTGACCGGGCGCCGCCCACCGCGGATACTTGACACTGATCACATACACGGGGGTGACCATGACGGATACGACCGCTGGGCCGACGGCCGCCGGTGACGTGCGCAGTGGTGACATCGAGGAGCTGGCCCGCACCGTCTCCACCTCGGAGAAGCAGGCCCTGATCCGTGAGGTCGGAACCGCGTTCGACTCGCTGTTCACCTGGGACTACGGCAAGGGGCGCCGGGAGCAGCTCAACCGCCTGTACGAGAAGGCCAAGGTCTCCCAGTGGAACGCCGAGACCGACATCGACTGGTCCATAGGCGGCCAGATCGACTGCGCCCGGGACCCCGCCAACCCGCTCAACACCATGGGCGCCACCGAGGAGGGCCCGTTCGGGAAGCTCAACGCCGAGGAACGGGCCACCCTGGGCCACGCCTCCATGGCCTGGACCCTCAGCCAGTTCATGCACGGCGAGCAGGGGGCGCTGCTCTGCACGGCCAAGATCGTCGACGCCGTCCCCTGGATCGACGCCAAGTACTACGCCGCCACCCAGGTCATGGACGAGGCCCGCCACGTGGAGGTTTACGCCAAGTACCTGCGGGACAAGCTGGAATGGGAGTTCCCCGTCAACGTCCACCTGCGGGACCTGCTCGATACGGTCCTGTCCGATCCCCGCTGGGATTTCACCTACCTGGGCATGCAGATCATGGTGGAGGGCCTGGCCCTGGCTGCCTTCGGGTTCCAGTACCAGTTCAGTCCCGACCCGCTGTTGAAGCAGATCACCCGGTACGTGATGTCCGACGAGGCCCGCCACGTGGCGTTCGGGGTCATCTCGCTCAAGGAGGCCTACCAGGACCTCTCCGCCGCCGAGGTCAGGGAGCGCCAGGAGTTCTGCTACGAAGCGGCGATCCGCATGCGGGACCGGTTCCTCAGCCAGGAGGTGTGGGAAGCCCTGGGCCTGCCGGTCAAGGAATGCTGCGAGGTGATGCTGCACAACCCGGTGCAGCTGGAGTTCCGGCGGGTGCTGTTCTCCAAGATCGTGCCCAACCTGAAGAAGCTGGGCCTGCTCGACGCCGGCGACGGCTGGCTGCGCCGGCGCTTCGGCGAGCTCGGGGTGCTGGAGTTCGAGGACTGGGAGGACACCGGCGCCGAGTACGAACGGCTCCAGCTGGGCTCTCCCCTCTGAGCCGGTCCGGCCGAACCCCTTCTGAGCCGGTGCGGCCGAACCCCTTCTGAGCCGGTCCAGCCGGGCGGCATCTGTTCTGGTGACACGGACGGCTTCTGGTGACGTGAATCGACATGTGATGTCGTTTCACGTCACCAGAACGTGGTTCGTGTCACCAGTTGACTGACGAACGGCCTCCTGGTGTCAGGTGGCGGACTTGCGGGCCGCCGCCCGGGCTTCGCGGGCCCGCAGCTCGCGGGCCTTCTTCCGGCGGATCCGGTCGTGCTTCCAGCGGACGGTCGAACGTGCTCCTCGGCCCATCCGGGTGAGGATAGTCAGTCCCGCAGGAACTCCACCACCGCGTCCAGGAAACGGAAGTCCTTCGGGGTGCCGAAGTGGTCGGCGCCGGTCAAGGTCACCAACCGGGCGTCGGGCAGGGCCGCCATCAGCTGATCGGCGGGTCCGACGAAGTCCCGATCGCCGAGCACCACCAGCACCGGCACCGTCACCCGGGACAGCTCGTCGGCCGTGACCGGCTCGTGGGGCCGGCGCAGGCAGGCGGCCAGGGCGGCGGCGTCGTTGCCGGGGGCCTGGGCGAAGCGGGCGAAGGCCCCGGCCGACTCGTGGCCCGACTCCCCCGCCTGGCCGGTCTCCACGGCCCGGGCCGCCTCTTCGGAGCCGCTGGAGCGGAAGATGTTGTCCCCCACCCCGCCCACCGCCAGCCGGCGGAACCGCTGCGGGGATCGGGCGGCCACCCGCAGCAGCAGCTGGCCGCCCAGGCTGAAGCCGACGGCGTCGACCGGGCCGGTGTCGGGCAGGACCTGCTCGACGCTGCGGTCCAGGTTCCGGTAGGCCTCGGGGTCGGTGGGCTTGGGGGCCTCGCCGTGGCCGAGCAGGTCCACCCCGATCACCGTGTGACCCTCCTCCTCGAGCACGTCGACCCATCCGGGTTCCCGCCAGTTCCGCTCGAACGACGATGCGAAGCCATGCACGAGAAGAACCGGTTCGGCGGCCATCCGGGGCAGGCTACCGTCCCCTTTTCAGGTGGTACAGGGGGCTCCGTGCTCCGGTAGCGTAGAAGGCCGTGTCCCGCCGAATAGAAATCGAACTGACCAGTGCGCGCCCCGACGGGACCTGGACGTGGCGGGCGGCCGGAGCCCGGGAGCCCAAGGGTGTCCTCGACGGCGGTCTCCTCTACGAGGGGGCCAAGACCGGCGACGTCCTGCGCGCCGAGGCCGAGTTCGAACTCGAGGGGATCATCATCACCTCGGTGACGGCGCCCAAGTCCGATCGCCGGGCCGAACCGCAGCGCATCGAGATCGTGGGTCCGGGCCGGCCGGAGGGTCCGGGGGTGACCACCCAGCTGGTCGGCCGGGGAGGCCGCCGCCCGGGCGAGCGACACCGTGAACGCGGCGACCGGGGACCGCGCGAGCGGGCCGGGGCCCATCCCCAGGGCGGCCGGGGCGAGCGGCCCGAGCGACAGGGCGGCGGCCCCCGGGGCGAGCGCCGCCAGGAGCCGGGGCGCGACGCCGGCCGCCGCAGCGGAGAGGGCCGCCCGGGAAGCCGGGCCGGCACCCCCGGTGCGGGAGGCGAGCGGGACCGGCGGGGCGCGGTCCGGACCTCCTCCACCAGCGAGCGGTCCCGGGGCCGCCGCCTGAATCCCGGTTCCGCCCATCGGCAGGCGGTCATGGACTCCCTGCCCCCGGAGCAGCAGGCCATAGCCGAGCAGCTGCTGCGGGGCGGGATACCGGCGGTGCGCACCGCTCTGCATCTGGAGCGGGAAAAAGCGACCGCCGAGGGTCGGCCCGCCCCCAACACCGAGGAGCTCCTGGCGCTGGCCGAGTCGCTGCTCCCGCGGCTGCGGGCGGCCGAATGGAGGGACCGGGCCGAGGCGGCGGTAGGTGAGATCGCCAACATCTCTCTGCGGGACCTGAGATCGGTGGTGGCCGGCGCCGACCTGGCCCGCGACGACGAGACCCGGGCGCTCGGCGCCCAGCTGCGCGAGGGCCTGGACCGCCGGGTCAAGAAGCTGCACGACGACTGGGCCGCGGACATCACCGCCCAACTGGACGCCGGCCGGGTGGTGCGGGCCGTCCGCCTGTCGGGCCGGGCGCCCGACCCGTCGGCCCGCCTGGAGACGGACCTGGCCAACCGCCTCACCGAGGCGGCCAGCGCCATGCTCTCCGCCGAGACGGCCCCCGACCTGTGGGTCGCCCTGGTGGAGGCGGTGGCCGAGTCCCCCATCCGCCGGTCGGTAACCCCGACGGGGATGCCGGCGGAGGCGCCGGCCGAGGTCAAGAAGACGGCCCACCAGCTGTCCGGCAGCATCCCGGGGCTGGCCAAGATGCTCGGGGTGACCATCCCTCCCCCGCCCGCTCCCCTTCCGGGCCGGCGGCGGGGTGAGCCGGCCAGCCGGCCGGGTGGCCGCCAGGGCGGCCGGGCCGCCCGGAGCGGCGGCGAGCCGGCGGCCGCCCCGCCTGCCAGCGGCGAAGAAGCCGGCTCCCGGGGCCCGGCACCTGAACCGGCGCCCACCCAACCGGAGCCGGCCGCCGAGGCAGCACCCGCCGCTACCGAGCCGGAGCCCACCTCCACTGAGGCAGCACCCACCGCCACCGAGGCAGCACCCACCCCCACCGAGGCAGCACCCGCCGCCACCGAGGCGACGGGGACGGCCGAGGCCGAGGCGGCCCAGCCGGCGACGGAAGGGGCCCAGCCGGAGCCCGCCGCCACCGAAGCGGCAACCGCCACCACCGAGGCGACCGGGGCCCAGCCGCAGCCCGCCGCCACCGAGCCGGAGCCCGCCGCCACCGAAGCAGCACCCGCCGCCACCGGGGTGGCCGAGGCCCAGCCGGAGGCGGCAGCCGAACAGCCGGAGACCGCCCCAGCCCGACCGGCCGAGGGGGAGGCGCCGCCGTCGGTGGCCGCCGAGCCGGCTCAGGCGGAAAACGCCACCGAATAGCCGGAGTTTGAAGCCCGCCCCGTCCTGCGGGTCGTCCACGGCCCGCAGGACGGGGTCAGCTGAAGGTCTCCAGGATCCCGTGGTCGTGTAGGAATTCGGCCAGCCCGTCGGCCAGGCGCAGGTCGGCCACCTCGTGCAGCGGGACCCACCCGGCCTCGGCGGCGTCGTCTCCGGCCACCGGGTCCCGGTCGTCCAGGATGGTCACCACGAAATCCAGGATGACGAAGTGGTGGTCCTCGCCGATCACCTCGGCCCAGCCGAGCAGCGACTCGCACACCCCGACCAGGCCGGTCTCCTCCGCCAGCTCCCGCACCACCGCCTCGGCCAGCGTCTCCCCCGCCTCCACCCGCCCGCCGGGCACCGACCAGGCGCCCTGGGCCGGGCCCCGACCCCGGCGTACCAGCAGGATCCGCTCGTCGAAAACGGCTACCGCCCCCACGCACACCTCCGGCCGGGGAGCCACCGCCGGGTCAGCCACCGACCCGGGCCGGCCCGCCTTCGGGCCGGTGCATGATCAGGAGCCGGGCCTGGAACCCCTGGGCCTCGAAGAAGGCCTTGGCGCTGCGGTTACCGGGCAGGGCCGGTGCGTCGACCCCGACGGCGCCGCGCGACGAGCCCCACTCCGCCACCACCTCGACCATGGCCGCCCCCACCCCCACCTGGCGGGCGTCGGGTTCGGTGAAGAGCAGCTCGAGGTTGGTCACCGGCTCCCGCCGGTTGCGTTCCACGCACGCCGAGCCCATGCCGACCGGCACGTCGTCGATGAAACCGAGCACGAGGAGCCGGTCGGGGTCGCTCAGGGCCTCGGTCAGGAAGGTGTCGGGGTCCGGTCTGGTCAACGCCCCGGCCAGCAGCGACCCGCCGCGCTGGCCGTCCAGCTCGGCCACCGCCAGCTCCCACATCCTTCGCAGTTCGGGCCGGTCCGCCGGGCCGGCCGGCCGGGCCGTCTCCATCGCCTAGCCCCGCCAGCGGGCCGCGGTCACGGCACCACCGCTACTGGCCCTGCAGCTGGTTGACCCGGTTGAGGATGGTCCGACGCCCCCGGTGGGCCTGCTCGTAGGCGCCCACGGCGGCCAGCTCGTCCCCGGACAGGCCGGCCAGGCGCTGCACCACCTGCGAGGCCGACAGCGAGTCGTAGCCGGGGATGGCCAGGGCGGAGGCCCGGGGCCCGGCCGGGGCCGGGCCGGGATCCCCGGCGACCGCCGCGGTCAGCCCGGCGTCGGATTCGATCACCTGGTCGGACGCCCGGGGGGGCAGGTCGGGCACCGGCCGCAGGGGGGGCCGGCCGGCGCCGTCGGTGGACTCCTCGCCGATCAGATCGTCGTAGGTCAGATCAGGGCCGGGCCCGGCCGGCTCCGCCGTCGGGGTCGGAACGGGACCCGGGGCGGACATCTGCTCGACCCTGGACTCGATCAGCGACCGGCCCCGGGCCACCGCGAACTGACCCACCACCCGGGCCATGGCCAGCTGCGTGGTCACCCGTGACCGCCCCTTGGCCGCCAGCTTGGGCAGCTCCTCGGCGGCGGTGACGGCCAGCCCCACCGGAACGAACACCAGCAGGTCCAGAGCGGCATCCAGGGGCTTGTGGGCGTCTGTCACCGGGCGATCCTACCCGGGAGCACCCAATTCGGACCGTTCGGCCCGGTCTCAGACACAGTCCCGGCAGAGCTGGGCGACCGGGTCAGCCAGCTGGCTGGGGTGCTTGACGAGGAAGCAGGACTGGCACACGAACTCGCCGGGCTGCTTGGGCAGCACCCGCAGCGGGCTCTCGGTGCGCTCGTCGGTGTCGGTGACGTCCTCGTCGTCCTCCTCGTCGTCCTCGTCGTCGATGACGACCAGGCGTTCCTTCAGTATGACGTCGAGGCTGGCTTCGACGTCGTCGGAGTCCTCGTCATCGTCGTCGTCGTCCTCCTCGTCATCGTCGTGGGAGGTCTTCAGTTGGATACCGGCGCCGTCGTCCTCCGCTTCGTCGTCGTCGCTGTCGTCGACGTCGCCGCCGTCGTCGTCATCGTCATCGTCGTCGGCGATGTCCTCGATGTCGTCGTCGTCCTCGTCGAGGTCGTCCAGGTCCTCCTCGTCGAGGTCCTCCGGCAGGTCGTCGGATTCCTCTAGGAGTTCGTCGTCCAGGTCGTCTTTGGGCATTGATGTTCCTTCAGGAGCTGAGATGAGACGGCGCCCGGGGGGGCCGCCCGGCATCGTCGGCGCGGGATACTAGACGCCCGATTCGATACCCGGGTCCCCTCTCAACCTCGCAGCCCCCATCGGCTATTCCAGCCCCATGGGGATGCGACAGGGTGGCCCGGGAGACTTTTGGTGCCGCACGCAGCCGGGCCGGATCCGCGCCGGTTGTCCCCCACGGGCTGCGTTCGTTATCTACTTCGTCCCCTCAGGCCACCCTACCTGCACACGCAACCGCACTTGCGACGTCGCGTCGTTGCTGCACCAAGATGGCCGAATCCAGGCCCGGTCGTCAAGGCCCAAACCGAGAATTTCGGGTGCTATTCGAAGCGCGGCAGCAGGGCCTCCACGTCGGCCACGTAGGTCTGGGTGTCGGGGAACACCCCGTAGGCGGACAGGTTGAGCGGACCCTCGTAGTAGGCGGCGATGGTGGCGCAACGGTTGTCGCCCTCCACGTGGGCCAGGTAGGCCAGGAAGGCGGCCGACATCCGGATGTTGTCGGACACCGAGTTCAGGTTCATCGGCTCCCCGATGAGCACGTTGGAGATGAACACACCGGTCCCGGGCATGATCTGGCCCACCCCCACGGCCCCGGTGGACGACACCACGCCCTGCTGCCAGCCCGACTCCTGCCAGTCGACGGCCTCCAGCAGCGGCAGGGACAGGCCGTAGTGGGCCGCCCACTTCTCGAACAGGGGCCGCAGGGCCAGCCGGTCGGCGGAAGCCTCCAGGCGGGCCGGCAGGGCCCCGTAGGGGCCGGGTGAGGCCACGAAGCTGGAGCAGAAGGACCAGGCGTTGGCCGAGGGGTGGCTGGGGGTGATGACGGCGGCGGCGGCCACCGTCTGGGTGGCCGGGGCCGACCCGGGCAGGTACAGGTGACGCCCGATGGGCAGGATGGCACCGGGGTCGAGGTGGTTGGCGGACGCCAGTTGGGCCACGCTGATCCCGTGGGCGGACGCTATGGCCCACAGGGAGTCACCGGGCTGTACCACGTAGCCGCCGTCCGATGCCGACGAGTAGTCCGCCAGGCCGCCGGCCAGCAGGCCGGTGACGGCCACTACGGCAGCGGCCAGGCGCAGCCGGGGAGAACCGGCGACTGCAGCCCTGAGGGCCTTGACTGATGGAAAGCGGTGCATGGCAGAAGAAAGGTCCGTTCCCTCCGCCCGACCGGCTGTGAACCTACAATCTCTGGTACAGCGAGATCAACCCCTTTGTCCTAAAGCTCTACCACAGCTTCAGGTTCTGCCGGCCCTTCTGAGCTCGGCCCGGCGCTCGCCCTCCAGGCGTTCCAGCCCCGAGCGGTCGTAGTCGGCGTTGTCCACGTAGCTCATCATGGCGGCGATGGTGCGGTGGCCGGCCCGCTCGGCGATCAGGCGGTGCATCTGCTGGCACACCTGGCGGTACTCCGGGTGACCCTGGGGGCTGGTCCGCAGCTCGAGCAGGTGCATGGCCTCCCGGGCGTTGAACTGCATGGCGTACCTGATCCGGAACGCCAGCGCCACGGCGTAGGCGGCCTGGCTGGGGCGGAAACGTGACGCCAGCGCCTGCCACAGCCCCGCCGAGCGGTCCATGGCGGCGGCGTAGGCGCCGGCCACCCCGGCCTCCATGACGGAGGCCGGCATGGTGTAGCCGTGGGCCGGGGTGAGGTCCTGCCACTCCACGGTGAGCAGCCGGTGGCGTTGCAGGTCGCGGAAGGCGCCGTAGTCGGAGATGACGTCGAAGCGGTAGTCGCAGCGCTCCAGGGCCCGGCCCGGGCGGTGCCGGCGGTTGGCCCGCTCCCCCACGTAGCGGCGCACGATCTCCAGCCGCTCCTCCACCGCCATGGCCGCCACCCGCTCCTCGATCACCGACTCGGGGCGGTCGGTGTAGGGGTAGAGCATGGCCGCCACCACCTTCACCTCGCCGTCGGGGTCCCAGTCGACCAGGGTGACCTCCGGGGCGCCCCCGGCGGCCACCTCGACCGAGGCCGGGTCCGGGGTGCCGAAAAGGCTGTCGGCCAGGTCGTGCATGGACGCCGAGTTGGCCTCCAGGTAGGCGGAGTGGGCGGCGCCGCGGTCCGCCACGTCCACCCGCTTGACCCACGACGGGATGACCTTGCGCAGCTCCTCGAGGATGAGATCGGCGTAGGCCCGGGCCTCGGGCAGCGGGTGGGACCGCATCCGGATCAGCAGCGCCTCGTAGGCCTGGCCGCTGGCGTAGATGCCCAGGTTGGAGGTGGCCCCGGCCGGCAGCATGCCCCGCAGGGCGTCGAAGGCCTTGGCCCGTATCGACTGGCGCCACACGAAGTCCGAGTCGCCGTCGCCCTTGGGGTGGAGGTTGGAAAAATGGGCCTGCAGTACCGGCAGCAGCTCGGCGTAGGCGTCGAACAGCCGGTCCATGTCCCCCACGTAGCGGGCACCGAGGGGGGAATCGAGGATGTCGCCGTCGCGGTGGTAGCGGTACCGGCCGTTGGGCAGGCGGCTGTCGTAGGCGACGTAGCGGGTCGACTTCTCCATGTAGGACATGAGCCGGCCCCACTCGAGCACCTTGGTGAGGACGTTGGAGGCCTGCTCGCAGGCCAGGTGGACGCCGCCCAGCTGGGCCACCGAGTCGTCGCCGTACTCGAAGAACACCCGGTCGTAGAGCTGCTCGGCCCGGGCCAGCCCGATGGTGGCGTCCACCCCGAGGTCGCCGCTGATGTCCAGGTCGCCGACGAACTCGTCCAGGAACAGCCGCCGCAGGCTCTTGGCCGAGCGGGAGTACCGGGCGAAAAGGGCGCCTTTGACCACTTCGGGCAGGTTCACCAGGGCGAACACCGGCCCGTCGAGGTTGGTGAAGTAACGACGGAGGACGTCCGCCTCCTCCTCCGTCCATTCTTCGACAGCGTAGATGCCAGTATCCAGGTACCCCATGGCCCGGCTCACACTACGGGCCGCCGCCGCCCGGCTGGGGGACCATTGGGGCTTTCATCCGGTCACGACCGACGAGGCGGCCACCACACCCCGCATGAGACCGTCGGCGGCGGCCCGGGCGGCCGACCCGGTGACCGGGTCGGGGGCGGTGTCGCCGACCTGGCGGAGCAGGTCGATCAGCTGCTTGACGTTGCGCACGAAATCCCCGCCCGACATCTCCTCGTCGGAGATCACCTCGCCCAGGTCCTCCCCCGACGCCCAGGCGAAGGCCAGGCCGGCGAAGCCGGGGTCGGGCGGGCGGGTGAGCGGCAGGCCGGCGTCGTCCTCGGCCTCGTTGAGCTCGGCCACCAGCCGCGAGATGGCGGCCCACCGGCGGCGCAGGCGGGGGGTGGGCAGCCAGGCCGTCCCCTCCCCCTGGCTGCGGCTCTCGTAGGTGAACACCGACACCAGGGCGGCCAGCTCGGCCTCCCCCAGCCCGTCGAGCAGCCCCTGACCCAGGCACTCGGCGATGAGCAGGTCGCTCTCGTGGTAGATGCGGGCCAGCCGCTGGCCGCCGTCGGTGAGGCTCCAGCCGTCGATGTAACCCCACGCCTCGAGCACCCGCAGCACCCGGTCGAACAGGCGGGCCAGCGACTCCATGCGCCCCTTCACCCGGCGCTCCAGCCGCTCCACGTCCCGGGTCAGGCGATCGGCCCGGTCCAGCGCCCGCAGGTGGAGCCGGGCGTCGGGGCAGGCGGCCACCGGGTGCCGTTCGGCGGCCACCGCGTCCGACACGGCCCGGGCCCCCCTCCACTCCCGCCGGACCGACGCCACGGCCGCCTCGGTGGAGGCGGGTTCGAGCCGGCTGGCCACCAGGGACGACGCCACCTGGCGCTGGAACGAGGTGTTGTTGGGGGCGTAGGGCGCGGGCAGGGAGATGCGGGCCAGGGCGGCGGGCGGGGCCGGGAAGTCCCGGGGGCTCAGCGACACCAGCTTGCGGTCGGCGGTGATGGCCCGGACCCGGATGTCGCCGCCCCGCCGGCGGGTGGTGGACAGCACCGCCACCCGGCCGCCCTCCCGACCTCCTGGCACGACCAGGATGTCGCCGGGGCGGACCCGCTCCAGGGCGGCCACCACCTCGGCGGTCATGGACGGGCGCTGGCGGGCGGACTCCTCGCTGGCCCGGATCAGGCGGCGGTACTCCTCGGCGTCGCCCAGCCGGCAGGCGGCGGCCCGCCGGGCCTCCTCCAGGAGGGCGGAGGTGCGCTCCAGCTGGGTCTCCAGGCGCACCACGTCGCTGTCGGCCCGGAACTGGGCGAAGGACAGGTTGAGCAGGTGGTGGGCCACGTCGGGCGGGTACCGGCGGACCAGGTTGGCGGCCATGTTGTAGGTGGGCCGGAAGCTGCTGGTGAGGGCGTAGGTGCGGGCCCCGGCCAACCCGGCCACCTGGTCGAAGGGCACGAACGGGGACCACAGCACCACGGCGTGGCCGACCTTGTCGATACCCCGCCTGCCGGCCCGCCCGGTGAGCTGGGTGTACTCCCCCGGGGTGAGGAACTCGTGGCGTTCGCCGGTGAACTTGGTCAGCTTCTCGATGACCACGCTGCGGGCCGGCATGTTGATCCCGAGCGACAGGGTCTCGGTGGCGAACACCACCTTCACCAGCCCGGCCGCGAAGCAGGCCTCCACCGCCTCCTTGAACGGCGGCACCATGCCGGCGTGGTGGGCGGCGTAGCCGGCCTCCAGCCCGCTGACCCACGCCCCGTAGTCCAGCACCTGGAGGTCCTCACCGGACAGTCGCTCCACGTGCGCCCGGACGATGGCCCGGATCTGGCTCCTGTCGTCGGCGCTGGTCAGCCGTTTGCCCTCCCGCACGCACTGGGTCACTGCGTCGTCGCAGGCCGCCCGGGAGAAGATGAAATAGATCGCCGGGAGCATGTCGTGCTCCTCGAGCAGGTCCACCACCTCCACCCGCCGGGGGGTGAACAGCCGGCCCCGGGGACGGCCCCGCATCCCCGGGTGGCGGAGCGTCTTGGAGTCCAGCGCCGCCGCCTCGGCGTTGGGGCGGCCGTCGATCAGGGTGGGCACGAGCAGGAGCCGGTCGTTGGACCTGTCGCCGAGCAGGTACAGATCCTGCAGCTCCACCGGCCGGCGGTCCTCGATCACCGCCGTGGTGGCCCCCCGGACGGTGCGGATCCAGTCGGCCAGCTCCTCGGCGTTGGACACGGTGGCCGACAGGCACACCAGGTCCACCCCGGCCGGGGCGTGGATGATGACCTCCTCCCACACCGGGCCCCGGTAGGCGTTCTGCAGGTAGTGGACCTCGTCGAGGACCACGTAGCGCAGCCCGTCCAGCGCCCCGGAGGAGGCGTAGATCATGTTGCGCAGCACCTCGGTGGTCATGACGACGACGGGGGCGGTGCCGTTGATGGAGTTGTCCCCGGTGAGCAGGCCCACCGAGTCGGCGCCGTGGCGGTGCACCAGCTCCAGGTACTTCTGGTTGGACAGGGCCTTGAGGGGGGTGGTGTAGAACGCCTTGCGCCCCTCGGCCAGGGCCCGGGTCACGGCGTACTGGGCCACCACCGTCTTGCCGGACCCGGTCGGGGCGGCCACCACCACGCTGCCTCCGGCATCGAGGGCGTCGAGAGCCTGCTCCTGGAAGCGGTCCAGGGCGAAGCCCAACTCCGCGGCGAAGCCGGTCCGGACCGTCACCGCGGGGCTACTTCTTCATCAACCGGCCCACGACGATGCTGAGCTCGTAGAGCACCAGCATGGGGACCGCCATGGCCAGGAATGAGAACGGGTCGCTGCTCGGGGTGATCACCGCCGCCACGCCGCACAGGACCACGATGGCCGGGCGGCGCCACTTGCGCCACTTGGCGCTCGGCACCACACCCACCAGCTCCAGGAACACCAGCACTATCGGGTACATGAAGACCAGCCCGAAGACCAGGCACATGGTCACGTACAGGGTGAAGTAGCGCGACGGCGAGAACAGCGGGACGATGCCGGTGCCGCTGACCGAGATGAGCCAGTCGAGGGCTTTGGGGAACACCAGCACCGAGGTGGTCACCCCGCCGGCGAACAGCACCACCGCGGCCGCCACGAACGGCACGATGTAGCGCTTCTCGTTCTTGTACAGGCCGGGGGTGATGAACCGCCACAGCTCCCAGAAGATCACCGGGGCGGCCAGGGTGATCCCGCCGTACACGCACACCTTGAGCCGGGTGGTGAAGCCCTCGAGCGGCCCGTTGGTGACCAGCTGCCCCTTCGACACGTCCTTGCCCGGGTGGGCCAGCACGAACGAGTGGTACGGATGCAGCATGAACTGGATCACCGAGTCGTAGAGGAACCACACCACGACGGCCCCCACGGCGACGGCCACGATGGAGACGATCAGCCGGTTGCGCATTTCGGCCAGGTGCTCGAACAGCGTCATGGTGCCGGCCTCCGACCCCGCCCGGGCGCCGTCGGGCGGCGCCCCGTCGAGGGGGGCCTGGCCGGTGGCGGAGCTGTCGTCCCTGGTAGCGGTCATCGTCTTCTATTCGTCGCAGTGCCCGTCGTAGGACGGGTCCCGGCATGCGCCGAGGCGGTCATCGGCGACCCCAACCCTAACGCCCCGGTCGGCCCCGGAACCGACGTGGCCGGCCCCCTAGTTGAGGGAGGGGTCGTCGGGATGGCCGCCGCGGGCGGGGACGCCCGTCTGCGGGGCTGCCGGTGACGCCTCGGCAGGGGCTCCGGCGGAAGGGACGGCACCGGGAGGAGCCGACTCCGGGGGGGCGATGGTGTCCATGACCGTCTGGCGCACGTTGCGGCGGATCTCCGAGGGGCGGAAGTCGGTCAGGGCGCTCGTGAAGGCTTCGTGGGGCTCGTGCAGGGCGTCGCGGACCTCGTCCTGGACGCTGCTGGTGAGGGCCCGCAGCTGGCCCATCAGGCGGCCGAGGGTGCGGGCCGCCTGGGGAAGCCGGTGGGGGCCGAGCACCACCAGGGCCACGATGGCCAGGACGAAGATCTTATCCGGGCTCAGGTCCAGCACCGCTGGGAGTCTACCTGGGGCCTCCGCCTACGGGCGCCGGGGGCACCCGCGGCGGGACGGGCGGGGCCGGGGGGACGCCGGGAAGCGGCGGTGAGGGTCAGGGACGGCGGCCCGGGCGGCGCCGGCCGGAGGTGCGCAGAGGCAGCATGGCCTTCTGCAACCTGGTCACCTCCCGGCGGGCCAGGACGGCCACGGCTGCCAGTGCAGCCGCGCCGGCGGAACCGACGCAGAGGGGGACGATCCATTCGGCGCTGAGATGCACGGAGACTCTTCTACCCTCTCGGGGTCAGATAGTCCAACTCCCGGCGCCAGTCGTCGCCTTCGAGACCGAGGTGGAACTCGAGCAGGTCGTCGTGGGTGATCCTGGGACCGACCTTGGGCTCGGCCAGCTCCGCCGGCAGGGTCCACACGAGCATGCGGGCCCCGGCCGAGGTGAGCGACTCGACGATGGCGTCGTTGGCCTCCTTGTTGACCACCACGCCGCACGCCGGACAGCGGAACGAGTAGGTGGCCACCCCGGTCGAGGCGCAGAACTGCACCTGGACGGCGTCCACCTCGAGTTCCACGTCCCCGCACATCGGGCAGGTGGCCCGGACTATGGGGGTACGGTTCCGGCGTCGGGCCCGGCTGTAGCTCACCTAACCTGAATCGGGTCGGAGCCGGCAGATCTTGAGTGGGGATGGACTCGTACTACACACGGTGGCGGAAATGACGGGATTGGAGGGCGGCCCGGCCGGCCCCATCGGCTTCGCCCACCGCGGAGCCCGGGCCGAGCGGCGGGAGAACACCCTCGACGCCTTCGCCCGGGCCCTGGAGCTGGGGGCCACGGGCCTGGAGAGCGACGCCTGGGTGACGGCGGACGGGGTCGTGGTCCTGGACCACGACGGGGTCACCGGCCCGCCGTGGCGCCACCGGGCGGTGTCCACCCAGGACCGGGCCGAGCTGCCGGAGCACATCCCGGCCCTGACCGAGCTGTACGGGGTCTGCGGCACCGATTTCGAGCTGTCCATCGACGTCAAGGACCCCTCCGCGCTCGAGCCGCTGCTGGCGGTGGCCCGCCGGGCGGGGGCGGCCGGGCGGCTGTGGCTGTGCCACCACGACTGGCGGGTCATGGCCGGCTGGCGCCGGCACGCCCCGGAGGCGCGGCTGGTCGAATCCAGCAACCTGGCCTGGATGCGGGAGGGCCTGGCCGCCCGGTCGTCGACCCTGGCCGCGGCCGGCCTGGATGCGCTCAACCTGCACGGCTCGCAGTGGGACGCCGACCGGGTGCGGGAGGTGCGCGCCGCCGGCCTGCGGGCCTTCGCCTGGGACGCCCAGAGCGACGACGAGCTGGACCGGCTGCTCGGCCTGGGCGTCGACGGGGTCTACTCCGACCACGCCGACCGGATGATGGCGGCCATCGGCCGCCGCCGGCACTCCTGACCCGAACCGGCCCCGGGGCGGTCCGCCACGGACCGGGCGGGGCTCAGAGGGTGGTGATCCGCCCGACGGGCCAGATGATGAGGAAGGCCCGGCCCACGATGAGGCTGCCGGAGATGGGGCCGATCACCCGCGAGTCGGCGGAGTTGCCCCGGTTGTCGCCCATCACGAAGTAGTCACCGGCCGGGACGTGCACCGGGGCGAAGTTGGCGGTGGTGGTCCCCTTCGGCAGCCACGGCTCGGGCAGGGGTCGGCCGTCGATGTACACCGAGCCGCCCCGGGCCGAGATGGTCTCGCCGGGCAGCCCGATCACCCGCTTGATGAGATCCTTGATGCCGGGGCTGTAGTCGTTGGGCGGCTTCTTGAACACGATGACGTCACCGCGGTGGACGCTGTGGAAGTCGTAGCTGAGCTTGTTGACCAGCACCTTGTCGCCGATCATCAGGGTCGGCTCCATGGACCCCGACGGGATGAAGTAGGGCTGGACGACGAAGCTGCGCAGCACCACGGCCGCCAGCACCGCCACCACCAGGATGGCGACCCATTCCAGTACGGCCCTCCGGGTGCGCGTTCGCCGGGGGGGGCGGTCGGGCGTCCGGCCGCCTGCGACCGGGCCGGTCCCGACCGGACCGCCTGTGACCGGGCCGCCTGTGACCGGGCCGGCGGCGGCCGGCGGGCCGGCGGGGGCGCCACCCGGGGGGTCCGGCGGCCAGCCGGTGGAGGCGCCGGGACGGTCGGGGTCGTACGGCTGGGACCCGCTCGGCGGCTTCTCCGGTTCGGGGGCGGACACGACGGGTCACCCTACCCGCCCACGGCGTTACGCCTGGTAGCGCGCCAGGATCCGTGTCGCCGCGGCGGGGGCCACCGAGGGGTCGCCTTCCACCACCCGGGCGTCGGGGCCGGCCCGCAGCAGCAGCCGTTCCAGCCACGCCCGGGAGCCGGTGCGCAGGGTCACCCGCAGCACCGGGCCCGGGCCCGATTCCACCGCCTCGTTCGGGTACTGCTCGGCGATCCAGTGGGCCGGCGGGTCGAGCTCGAGGACCCAGCGGGCGTCGTCGGGGTCAGGCGAGTACGGCGCGGGGGCCCGGCCGGGCTCCGGCGCCACGGTGTCGAAGGTGTCGGGAAGGGTCTCGATGGCGGTGATGCGGTCCAGCCGGAAGGTGCGGGGTGCCGACACGTTCTCGCACCACCCCGACAGGTACCACTGGCCGGCGGAGTTGAACACCTGCCACGGGTGCACCACCCGGGTGCTGTGCCCGTCGCGGCCAAAGCTGTAGTAGCCGATGCGGGTCCGGCGCTGCTCGCCCACCGCCGCCCGTAGGGTGTCGAGCACCCCGGGGGCGATCTCGGCCAGCTCCACCTCGAGCGCCTCGCCCGGGCCCACGCCCAGGACGTTCTCGAGCTTGTCCAGGGCGGTGGCCAGCGCCCCGTCGGGATCGGCTCCCGGCACCCCCAGGAAGGCCCGGCCGGCCGACACCAGGGCCAGCGCCTCCTGGGGGTTGAGGCGCAGGGGCCGCCGGAAGTAGTCGGCCATGCTGATCCACACCCGGCCGTCGGCGATGTTGACGTCGATCAGCACGTCGGGGGTGAAGGGGTACACGCCGCACATGAACAGCAGGTTGAGGTCGGCCAGCAGGTCCTTCTCCCCCACCCCGAACCGGCGGCACACCTCCTCGATCGTCGGCCCGTCGTGGGCGGCTATCCAGGGGACGATGGCCAGCAGGCGGCCCAGGCGGGCCTCCGCCGGTTCCCGGCTCACTTCGACCCCCCCGGGCCGGCCCCGGCGGTCGGGTCGGACCCTCCCGGGCCGGTCCCCAGCTCCCGCAGCCAGGAGATCATCCCGTCGCGCAGGGCCGGCGGCCCCAGGATCTCGGCGTGTTCCAGGTATCCCAGCACGAAGCTGCGGAACGCGGCGGGGGCGGTGACGGCCACCTCGAAGATCACCGAACCGTCGGGCCGATCCTCGCGGACGGCGTCCTGGCCCAGCGCCTGGCGGGCCCACACCGCCTGGTCGGCGTCCACCAGAAGCACGGCGGTCTGCTCCTGCTCCTCCCCCATCCGCCACGGGGGAGGCGGGGCGGTCTGGGGCAGGCCGGGGCGGGCGAAGGCCCCGGCCGGGCCGACGGCGGTCAGGGGCCCCTCCACCCGGTCCAGGCGGAACAGCCGCTCCTCCGACCGTCCGTGGTCGAGGCCCGACAGGTACCAGTGACCCCGGTGGTACGACAGCCGCCACGGGTCGACCAGCCGGTCCCCGCCGCGGTAACGGAACCGGACCTGCCGGCGTTCCCCCACCGCCGCGAACGCGGTGGCGGCGGTCTCCTCGGCCGGCAGGGCGGCCAGGCCGGTCAGCTTCCCGGGGACCACGGGGTCCCCGGTCCGGCCGTCGGTCACCGCCCCGCCCAGCTTGCGCAGGGCCCGGACCACGGCGTCGCCGCCCCAGTCCCCTTCCATCTGCACCGCCGAGGCCGCCAGCCGCAGGGCGGCCAGCTCGGCGTCGTCCAGGCCCGGGTCGGGCAGTTCGTACATCTCCCGGGGTATGCGGTAGCCGGTTTCCTCCGGATGGGCCGGGTCGGGTGCCTCGGTGACCACCGGGAAGCCCATCTGGCGGAGCAGGTCCTTGTCCCGTTCGAAGTTGCGGCGGAAGGCCTCGCCGTCCGAGGAGTATCCCTCCACCCGCTCCCGGATCTCGGCCCGGGTCAGCGGCCGGGTGGTGTCGAGCAGGGCGGCGACCAGGTTGACCAGTCTTTCCAGTCGGTCCATGACCGCTCAGAGGCTGGCGATGAGCTTCTCGACCCGCTCGTCGCGGGACTTGAACGGGTCCTTGCACAGCACCGTGCGCTGGGCCTGATCATTGAGCTTGAGGTGGACCCAGTCCACGGTGAAGTCCCGCCGGCGCTCCTTGGCCCGGCGGATGAACTCGCCCCGCAGGCGGGCCCGGGTCGTCTGCGGAGGGTCATCGACGGCCCGCTCGATGTCCTCGTCGGTGCAGGTCCGCTCCACCAGCCCGGCGCCCTGCAGCTTGTAGAACAGGCCCCGGTCCCGGTTGACGTCGTGGTACTGGAGGTCGATGAGGGCCACCTTGGGGTGGGTGAGCGGCATGCCGTGCTTGGCCCGGTAGCGCTCGATGAGCTGGTGTTTGATGACCCAGTCGCACTCCCGGTCGAGGGACCACGGATCGGATTCCAGGCCGGCCAGGCAGTGCTCCCACATGGCCAGGGCCCGGTCCTCCAGCGGGGACAGCCCCCTGGTCTCCTGGTAGCGCTTGGCCCGGTTGAAGTACTCGGACTGGATGTCCAGGGCGCTGGCCTCCCGGCCGTTGGCCAGCCGGACCCGGCGGCGCAGCGTGGTGTCGTGGCTGATCTCGCGGATGGCCCGGATGGGGTTCTCGAGGGTCATGTCCCGCAGCACCACCGCCGGGTCCTCCAGCATGCGCAGCAGGATGCTGGTGGCCCCCACCTTGAGGAAGGTGGCGTACTCGCTCATGTTGGAGTCGCCCACGATGACGTGCAGCCGCCGGAAGCGTTCGGCGTCGGCGTGGGGCTCGTCCCGGGTGTTGATGATGGGCCGGCTGCGGGTGGTGGCCGACGAGACCCCTTCCCAGATGTGCTCGGCCCGCTGGCTGATGCAGTACATGGCGCCGCGGGCGGTCTGCAGGACCTTGCCGGCCCCGGCGTAGATCTGCCGGGACACCAGGAACGGGATCAGCACCTCGGCGTAGTGGGCGAAGTCGTCCCGGCGGCTGGTCAGGTAGTTCTCGTGGCAGCCGTAGGAGTTGCCGGCCGAGTCGGTGTTGTTCTTGAACAGGAACACCACCCCCCGGATCCCCTCCTCCCGCAGGCGGGCCTCGGCCGAGCCGACCAACTGCTCCAGGATCCGCTCCCCGGCCTTGTCGTGGGCCACCAGGTCGGCGATCGAGTCGCACTCGGGGGTGGCGTACTCGGGATGGCTGCCCACGTCGAGGTACAGGCGGGCGCCGTTCTCCAGGAACACGTTGGACGACCGGCCCCAGCTCACCACCCGGCGGAACAGGTAGCGGGCCACCTCGTCCGGGCTCAGGCGGCGCTGGCCCCGCAGGGTGCAGGTCACCCCGTACTCGTTCTCCAGGCCGAAGATGCGCCGATCCATATGTCTGCGACGCTAGCGCCGCCCGGGCCGGATTCGCGTCGGGCTTTGCCCGCCGGAGAGAACCCGGGGCGGTCCGTGGGCCGCTCCGGGTTCCCCCCGCTCACGAGTGGCGGGCTGCAGCAGGCTCTAGGCCTGCTCCTTCTCCTCCGCCCCGGGGACCATGCGGTCCCGGATGGCGTTGACCACGGTGGGGTCGAGGAGGGTGGTCACGTCGCCCAGGGCGCGCTGTTCGGCCACGTCGCGCAGCAGCCGGCGCATGATCTTGCCGCTCCGGGTCTTCGGCAGCTCCGGGGTCAGCATGATCTGGCGGGGCTTGGCGATCGGGCCGATCTCCCGGGCCACGTGGTTGCGCAGGTCGGCGACCAGCTGCTCGCCGTCGTCGGTTGCCGCCCCCTTGACCGTGACGAAGGCCACGATGGCCTGACCGGTGGTCGGATCCGACGCCCCGACCACCGCCGCCTCGGCCACCGAGGGGTGGCCGACCAGGGCGTGCTCCACCTCGGTGGTGGAGATGCGGTGCCCGGACACGTTCATGACGTCGTCGACCCGGCCCAGGAGCCATATGTCGCCGTCGTCGTCACGCTTGGCCCCGTCCCCGGCGAAGTACATCCCCTGGAAGCGGGACCAGTACGTGTCCTTGTAACGCTGGTCGTCGCCCCAGATGCCGCGCAGCATGCCCGGCCACGGCTCCTTGATCACCAGGAAGCCGCCCTCGCCGTTGCCGACCGAGGTGCCGTCGTTGTGGACCACGTCGGCGGCGATACCCGGCAGGGGCCGCATGGCCGCACCGGGCTTGGTGGCGGTGATGCCGGGCAGGGGCGAGACCATGATCCCGCCCGTCTCGGTCTGCCACCAGGTGTCGACGACCGGGCACCGGCCGCCCCCGATGTGGGTGCGGTACCAGATCCACGCCTCGGGGTTGATGGGCTCACCGACCGATCCGAGCAGCCTCAGTGAGGACAGGTCGTGGCCGGCGGGCAGATCCTCCCCCCACTTCATGAACGTGCGGATGGTGGTGGGCGCGGTGTAGAGGATGTTGACCTTGTAGCGCTCCACGATCTGCCACCAGCGGTCGCGGCCCGGCGTGTCGGGGGTGCCCTCGTACATGACCGAGGTCGTGGCGTTGGCCAGCGGCCCGTACACGATGTAGCTGTGACCGGTCACCCAGCCGATGTCCGCCGCCGTCCAGAACACGTCGGACTCCGGCTTCAGGTCGAACACCAACCGGTGGGTGGCCGAGGTGTGGGTCAGGTAGCCGCCCGAGGTGTGCAGGATGCCCTTCGGCTTGGCCGTGGTACCGCTCGTGTACATGATGTACAGAGGGTGCTCCGAGTCGAACGCCTGGCACTCGTGGGTGTCGGCCTGGCGGTCGACCACGTCGTGCCACCACACGTCCCGGCCCTCGTTCCACTCCACGTCCTGGCCGGTGCGGCGCACCACCAGCACCTTCTCCACCCCGGGACAGCCCTTCACGGCGTCGTCGACGGCCGGCTTGAGGGCGCTGGCCGCCCCCCGCCGGTAGCCGCCGTCGGCCGTGATGACGAAACGGGCGTCGCAGTCGATGATGCGGTCCCTCAGGGCGTCGGCCGAGAACCCGCCGAAGACCACCGTGTGGGGGGCGCCGAGCCTGGCGCAGGCCAGCATGGCCACCACCGTCTCGGGGATCATCGGCATGTAGATGGCCACCTTGGTGCCGGTCTCCACGCCGAGCTCGGTCAGGGCGTTGGCCGCCCGGCACACCATCTGGTGCAGGTCCCGGTAGGTGATGGTCCGGGTGTCCCCCGGCTCCCCCTCCCAGTGGAACGCCACCCGCTCGCCGAGGCCGGCCTCCACGTGGCGGTCCACGCAGTTGTAGGCGACGTTGAGCTTGCCGCCCACGAACCACTTGGAGAAGGGCAGGTCCCACTCCAGCGCCGTGGTCCACGGCTCGGCCCAGCTCAGGCGCCGGGCCTGCTCTTCCCAGAAACCGACGGGATCGGCGTCCGCCCGGTCGTAGATCTCCGGCTGGGCCACCGCCGCCGCCGCGAACTCCGGTGAGGGCTCGAACCGCCGGTTCTCCCGCAGAAGGGCCGACAGATCCTGCGAAGCGTCCGTCATACGCGTTCCCCCATGGTGGTGTCCGAGGCCGCCGGGATCATCGGCCCGCCCACAAACAGTACCGGCCGGCCGTGCATCCCGTTGATCACGCCGGCGGCCGAGGTGTACCAGGCCACGGCGGCGGTGATGACGCCGATGACCCCGCCAGCCTTGATGATGTTGCTGCTGGTCTGGAAGTTCCCGATGACCAGGATCAGCTCCGTGAGCTCGAGGGTGAGGAACACCCCGAACACGGCCATGTTGACGCTCATGCTCCACAGCAGCATGTACGTGTTGAAGATGAGGAACGCCAGGAGGATCCACGCCTCGTCGTTGGCGACCTGGGTGGCGTTCTTGGCGGTGGGCGCCACCAGCTCGGCGTAGAGGCCCAGACCGATCCAGAATCCACCGTATGTCGAGAAGGCGGTGGCCCCGAACACGTTGCGGTTGCGGAACTCCCACATGCCGGCCAGCAGCTGGCACAGGCCGCCGTAGGCGAAGGCGTAGCCCAGCCAGGCGTCGGTCCCGTGGGTCCAGTTGGCGTTCTTGGCCGACAGGAGGAACGTGGTCAGGGCGAAGGCGGCCAGACCGAGCGGGGCCGGGTCGGCCGGCGGAGGCACATCCTTGATGTGCATGTTGACAGGAGAAGTCGTCCCCCGTAGCTCGCTGCCGATGTCTGTGGACACTTGCTCACCCCCGTGAGTGTCGTTTTCTGTTCGGCGGCCGGGGCGGTCCCGTGCCGCTCGGATGGAGTTTGAGCCCTGCCGGGGTCCCGGGCCCCCCCATTTGGTCTTTCGTCGCTGAACGGTCGGGAGTTTGCGACGAACGGTCTCCCCGCGTCGCCGAACGGCCCGGTTCCTGAACTTTCGACCCGGGTGTGACACACTCCCCCGGGATAACCGTGGGGGTAGGCCTGGTGCGAGAGGTCCTGTGGGTGGCGCTGGCGGGGGTGGTCGGGAGCCTGGTCGCGGTCGCCCTGTACGCCCGCCGCTCGGACCGCCGGCTGGTCACCCCCGGCCAGCGCATGACCTACGAGGCGCTGCACACCGCCAACCTGGCCGCCCCCCACATCCGGGCCGGACTCACCGCCGACGCCATGCACCGGGCCCTCGGGCCGCTGCGTTCGTTGCTCGGCACGGACGGCGTGGTGGTCGCCGACTCCACCGGGATCATCACGTCCGAGGGGGTCGACGAGGAGCACCGCCGGCTGCTGCGCCGGCCCGTCGAGACGGCTCTGGCGTCGGGGCGGCCGTCGCTCCTGTCCGGGGCGGACCTGCGCTGCGACCGGGCCGCCTGCGCCCTGTCGGCGGGGGTCATCGCCCCTCTGCACGTGGAGGGCCGGGTGGTGGGCGCCCTGGTCGCCCTGGGCCCGTCGGCGTCGGCCGGGCTGATGCGGCTGTGCGGGGAGGTGGCACAGTTCGTGTCCACCCAGCTCGAACTGGCCGAGCTCGACCGGTCCCGCCAGCGGGCGGTGCAGGCCGAGCTGCGGTTCCTGCGGGCCCAGATCTCCCCCCATTTCATCTACAACGCCCTGACCGCCATCGAGTCGTTCGTGCGCTCCGACCCGGACCGGGCCCGGGAGCTGCTGGTGTCGTTCGCCGAGTTCACCCGCTACAGCTTCGCCAGCCACGCCCAGTACACCACCCTGGCCGAGGAGCTCCGCCTGGTGGACATCTACCTGGACCTGGAACGGGCCCGCTTCGGCGACCGCATGGACGTCACGTTGAGGGTGGCCCCGGAGGTGCTCAGCGTGCGGCTCCCGTCCCTGGTGCTCCAACCCGTGGTGGAGAACGCCATCCGCCACGGCCTGGAACCGGCCGGGCACGGTCATCTGAGGATAGACATCAGCGACGCCGACTCCGACGCCTGCATCACGGTGGAGGACGACGGGGCCGGGGCGGAACCCCGCCGGCTGGAGCGGGCCCTGTCCGGCACCACCGCCTCGGTGGGCCTGCGCAACGTGGACGAGCGGCTGCGGGCCACCTTCGGGGACAACCACGGCCTGCTGGTGGAGACGGCCCCCGGGGCCGGCACCAAGGTGACGTTCAGCGTGCCCAAGTTCCACTTCGCCGCCGGCACCCGGGTGGGATGAGGAGGCCGGACCGGTGACCCTGCTGTCGGCACTGGCCGTCGACGACGAGCTGCCGGCCCTCGACGAGCTGGACTACCTGCTGCGGGCCTCGGGACTGGTGGGCGAGGTGGTGGCCGTGCGCAACGCCACCGAGGCGCTGCGCCAGCTCCGGGACCGTTCGTTCGACGTGGTGGTCCTCGACATCGCCATGCCCGGCCTGGGCGGGATGGAGCTGGCCAGCGTGCTGGCCCAGTTCTCCGAACCGCCGGCGCTGGTGTTCGTGACCGCCCACGAGGAGCACGCCCTGGAGGCCTTCGACGTGGGGGCGGTCGGCTACCTGCTCAAACCCCTCGACCAGCAGCGGCTCCAACACGTGCTGAAGCGGATCAACACGCTCGGCCCGGGCCGCGACACCACGTCCGGCGGCGGCGAGTCACTCGACGTGGTCCCCGTCGACGCCTCCGGGCGGACGGTCCTGGTCAACCGCTCCGAGGTGGCATGGGTGGAGTCGGCCGGCGACTACGTGCGGCTGCACACCTTCGACGGGCGTTCGCTGCTGGTCCGCCTGTCGCTGGGCCGGCTGGAGGAGGCCTGGGTGCCGGAGGGCTTCGCCCGTATCCACCGCCAGTACCTGGTGTGCCTGAGGGCGGTGCGGGAGATGCGCACCGACGGTGCCCAGATGTTCGTGCAGGTACCGCCCGGCACCGAGCTGCCGGTCAGCCGCCGTCACGTGCGGGAACTGCGGGAACGCCTGATCCGCCACGCCCGGGGGGTGCGGTGACCGATCCCGTCCCGGCGCCGGCCGGCGCCACCGCAGGAGCCGGCGCCACCGCAGGAGCCGGGGCCACGGCGCCCGGCGCCCGGCCCGGCCCGGCCCGCCGGGTGGCCGTCCGCACCACCGCCCGACACCCGATCAGCGCCCGTTCGCTGCCGGTTCCCGACGATCTGTACCATCCCGACAGCTACGGGGAGACGCTGCTGCACTCCCTCATGCGGGCCCAGCTGGGCGTGACCCTGGGTGTTCTGCTACCGGCGGCCGCCGTGGTCGCCACCTATCCCCTGCTGTCGGTGCTGCTCCCGGGCCTGGGCCGGATGACCGTCGGGCCGCTGCCGCTGTCGATCGTCATCCTCGGGTTCGGCATCTACCCGCCCCTGGTGCTCCTGGCCTTCGTGTACGTGCGCCGGGCCCGCCGCACCGAGGAGCGCTTCGTGGGCCTGCTCCGGGACGAATGAGCGCCCGGCGGTGAACGACTACGGGGCGGTGGCCGGGGTGGTGGTGGTGGCCCTGGCCACCCTGGTGGTGGGGTCGCGCGGCGTGCGGGTGTCGCGGACCCCGGCGGACTTCCTGGTGGCCGCCCGCCAGGTGCCGGCCGTCCTCAACGCCTCGGCCATCTCCGGCGAATACCTCTCGGCGGCGTCGTTCCTCGGTATCGCCGGCCTGGCCCTCGCAGACGGGGTGGGCGCACTGTGGTACGCGGTGGGCTACGCCGCCGGCTACCTGGTCCTGCTGGCCACGGTGGCGGCCCCGCTGCGCCGGTTCGGGGCCTACACCATCCCCGACTTCGCCGAGGGGCGCCTCGACTCCCCCCTCCTGCGCCGGGTGGCGACGGTGCTGGTGCTGTTCATCTGCGCCTTCTACCTGCTGCCCCAGATGGAGGGGGCCGGGGAGACCCTGCAGGTCGCCTTCGGGGGCCCCTACTGGGTGGGGGTGGTGGTGCTGGGGATCATCGTCACCTCCACCATCGCCGGCGGGGGGATGAAGGGCATCACCTTCGTGCAGTCCTTCCAGTACTGGCTGAAGATGACCGCCATCGCCCTGCCGGCGGTGGCCCTGCTGGCGTTCTTCCACCACCCCCCGCTGAGCCAGGTGAGCGGGCCGGCGCCCGCCGTGTTCGCCCGGGCCACCACGGTGCGCTTCCCCGCCGCCCAGACCATCGTGGTGGCGTCCCCCGTCGAGGTGACCCTGCAGGGCCGGGTCGACGCCACCTCCTCGAACCCCACCCCCGCCCCGCTGCTGCTCGGCCCCGGCGAGCACCGGGTGGCCGCCGGCACCTCGCTGGGGTTCCCGGCCGGCGCCCACAGCCCCACCGTGCGGTCCACTCCCCTGCTCAGCGCGTCCCAGTGGAACTCCCCCCTGGTACGGCTCAACGGCCGGTCGGTGCATCCCCTGGCCGCCACCTACGGGGTCATCCTGGCCACGTTCCTCGGCGCCCTGGGGCTGCCCCACATCCTGGTCCGCTTCTACACCAACCCCGACGGCCAGACGGCCCGGCGCACCACCGCCTTCGTGGTCCTGCTGCTCTCCTGCTTCTACGTGTGGCCGGCGGTGTTCGCCCTGCTGGGCCGGCTGGAGGCGCCCGGGCTGTACCTCTCCGGCCGCTCCGACACGGTGGTCCTGGCCCTCCCCCACCTGGCCGCCGCCGGCGCCCCCGAGCGGATCCTGTCGGCGCTGACCGCCGGCGGGGCGTTCGCCGCCTTCCTGTCCACCTCGTCGGGCCTGCTCATAGCCATGGCCGGTGCCCTGTCCCACGACATCATGAAGAGGGGGGTCCGGGCGTTCCGCTGGTCCGCCGTCGGCGCCGGCACCGCCATGACGGCGGCCGGGCTGGCCGTGGCCGGCACGTCCATCAACGTGCTCGTCGGGTGGGCGTTCGCGGTGGCCGCCTCGTCGTTCTGCCCGCTGCTGGTGCTGGGCATCTGGTGGCCCCGCCTGACCTGGCCGGGGGCGCTCACCGGCCTGGCCCTGGGCGGGGGCGCCTCGTCGGCCGCGGTGGTGGCATCGCTCGCCGGGGCCGGCCGCGACGGCTGGGCGGCGGTGGTGCTCGGGGTGCCGGCCATATGGACGGTGCCGCTGTCGTTCGCGGCGATGATCGTGGTGTCGCTGCTCACACCGTCCCGCCTGCCGGCGGACGTGATGGCCAAGCTGCTGACCCTGCACCTGCCCGAGGACGTCAGGCGGGTGGCGGCACGGGCCAGGCGCTGACCCCGCCCGGCTGTCCCGGCCCGGGGGTCAGGGACCGGTCAGGAACCCCCGGCCAGGGCGGCGGCCACCTCGGCGTCGTCCAGCCGGCGGAACGCCCGCCGGCCATTGGTCCGGGCCAGCACGGCCACCTCCAGGTCGGCGGCGACCGGCTCGCGGTCGCCGGACAGGGCCCGGGCCGCCCGGCGGACGATCTCGTCGAGCGGCCAGTCCGTGGTGAAGCCCTCCTGCAGGCGGGTCGAGATGGACTCGGCCTCGCCGCCCAGGACGGTGTAGCGGTCCTCGTCCACCACCGAACCGTCGTAGAGGATGTGGAACAGCTGGTCGGCCCCCGGCTCGGCCCCGACCTCGGCCACCAGGATCTCCACCTCCAGCGGCTTGAGCTCGTGGGTGAACACGTTCCCCATGTACTGGGCGTACAGGTTGGCCAGGGACCGGGCGTCGACGTCCTCCCGGCTGAACTGGTAGCCCTTGACGTCGGCATGCTGGACGCCGGCCCGCCGGAGGGAGTCGAACTCGTTGTAGCGGCCCACGCCGGCGAAGGCGATCCGGTCGTAGATCTCGCTCACCTTGTGCAGGCTCTTGGACTGGTTCTCGGCGCAGATCAGGATGCCGTCGGCGTACACGGCGGCCACCAGCGGGCGGCCCCGGGCGATGTTCTTCCGGGCGAAGTCCGCCTTGTCCTTCATGAACTGCTCGGGCGCCACGTAGAACGGCATGCTCATCGGG
>DASSZD010000164.1:0-16615 GCA_035702985.1 Acidimicrobiales bacterium | reverse complement strand
TAGTCGTAGGTCGAGCGGAACCCGCCGTAGATCTCCGCCGAAGGAAAAATGAAACCCCGTTGCTTGCTGAGCCTGACTATCTCTTCCATTTCCGGCGGCATAGAAGTGTCAGGCTACAGCGCTTCTCGGGGCCGGTCGCAGGCGTCGAGTTCCCGCCCCGGGGAAAACGGGGCGGGCCCTCGACGACTGCGCCCGACCTTTCAACTCCGGCCAGGCGCCACCGGGCCGAGGAGATAGCCAGGCCCAGCCGCCACGGGGTGGGATGGAATTGGCATTTCACCCCCCTTCTCCACCCGACCGGCCAGGTGGAGGGGAGGGGCTGAGCCATTGGGACTCAGTCCCCGGTCAGTTGCCGGGAGTCGACGACGGCAGCCCGACCCCGATGGAGGGACCGGTGGAGAAGGCGGTCGGGGTGGAGAGGGCCTGGGTGGGGGGTACCTGGAGGTACCGGAGGGCGTCGTTGGCGATCTGGGCGAAGACCGGGGCGGCGACCGAGCCCCCGTAGATGGGGGTGGGATGGCTGAGGGCCACCACCGCGGTGATGGCCGGGTTCTGGGCCGGCACCGTACCGGCGAACACGGCCATGAACGCTCCCGGCTGGTACCCGGACTTGTTGGGGTAGGGGATCTGGGCCGTCCCGGTCTTGCCGGCCACCGTGTAGCCGGGGATGGCCGCCGCCGGGGCCGTGCCGGCCGGGGAGACGACCTGCTCGAGCATGGCCATGACCTGCGACGCCACCGTGGTGCTGATGACCCGGTGGGCGGGCGCAGCCGGCACCGGGGCCGTCCCCCCGTCCGGCTTGATCCAGGACTGGATCAGGCGGGGCGGGACGAACACCCCGCCGTTGGCGATCACGTTGTAGGCGTCGGCCAGCTGCAGGACCGAGACCGACTCGTCCTGGCCGATGGGCATGGAGCCCATGGCCGTCGGCGACCAGGTGGACACCGGCCTGACGATGCCGGCCGAGCCGCCCGGGAACGCCAGCCCGGTCGGGGAGCCGAACCCGAACGCCGTCAGGTAGTGGTACAGGGACTGGGGACCGAGCCGGGAGGCGATCTTGATGGTCCCGATGTTGGAGGACTGGGCCAGCACCTGGGTGGCGGTCAGGTTCTCGGTCGGGTGGACCTCGGCGTCGTGGAACACCGAGCCGTCGATGTTGAGATGGTCGGGGACGCTGACCACGGTCTGGGGGGTGATGAGCCCCTGGCTGAGCGCCCCGGAGAAGGTGGCCAGCTTGGCCACCGAGCCGGGCTCGAACACCTGGGTCACGGCCAGGTTGGACGAGGCCTGCACCGGGGCCGGCTTGGAAGCCGGGCCGGCCTGCAGGTTGGCCATGGCCAGGATGGCCCCGGTCCTGGAGTCGAGGATCACCGCCGATCCCCACTTGGCGTGGGAGGCAGCGATTTCCCCGGCCAGGGCCTGCTCCGTCTCGTACTGCAGGGTGCGGCTGACGGTCAGCTGGATGCCGGTGCCGGGCCGGGCCGGGACGTTCTTCACCACCCCGCCGGGGATCTGCTCGCCGGCCGCCCCGACCAGGCGGACCTGCTCACCGGCGTGGCCGGCCAGCAGCGAGTTGTACTGGTACTCGAGGCCGGCCGCCCCCGACCCGTCGGCGTGGACCGTCCCCACCACCGTCGATGCCAGCGTGCCGTCGGGGTAGTGGCGCTGCGAGTTGGGCTGCACGGTGATCCCGGGGGCGGCCAGGGCCGCCACCTTGGCCGCCACCGCCGGGGTGACGTGCGGGGCCACCACCACGTAGCCGGACCCGCTGGACAACGGAGGCACCAGCTGGGCCGCCGGGACGCCCAGCACCGGGGCCAGCTCCCCGGCCACGGTGGAAGGCGAGGCGATCTGCAGGTCGTCGGCCACGATCTCGTCGGTGGACACCGACATGGCCAGCAGGTGGCCGTTGCGCGACAGGATCTCGCCGCGCAGGCCCTGCAGCGGCACCGTCCGGGTCACCTCGCCTCTCCAGTAGGCGGCCATGGTGGGCGCCCCGAAGGTCTCGATCTGGGTGAGGCGGCCGGCGATGAGCAGGAAGGCCACCACGAACACGCCGACCATGAGGCGCATGCGGTGTCTCAGTATCTGGGCGGGGACGCGAATCGATAGCTCCGATCACTCGGTCTCCGCCACCGACATGTATACAGGACCGCCACGCCCGGGTGGTGGAGGACCGCTGCTACCGGCCCAGGGCCATCTCCATCACCCGCTGCAGGCCGCCGTCCACGCCCAGCTCGGCGGCCCGGCGGGCCCCCTCGGCCAGGGCGCCTGGGTCGAGGCCGGCCCGGGCCCGTTCCAGCTCCTCGCCCAGCTCGCCCCGGGGCGGCCAGGACAGCTCCCGGTGGACCAGGTCGCACACCCCGACCGCCAGGGCGGCGTCCGCGGTGCGCCCCAGATCGGCCAGGGCCCGGGCCACGGTGACGGCCTGGATCAGCTCGGCGTTGACCGAGTCGAAGTCGGCCAGGGCGGCCATGGCCCGGCCGTAGAGGGCCAGGGCGTCGGCCGGGCGGCCGTCGGAGAGGGCCACGTCGGCCCGGAAGGTGCTGAGCTGGAAGTCCTGCCAGCTCCCCTCGGCGGTGGCGGGCACCAGGTGGTCGAAGATGGAGCGGGCCTCGGCCACCCGGCCCAGGGCCCGCAGCACCTGGGCGTAGCCCATGCGCGACTGCAGGTCCAGCGGGCTGCCGGGGACGACCAGCGCCATGGCCCGCTCCGCCGGGGGCAGGGCGGCCTCGGGGTCGCCCCGGTGGATGTACAGGTTGGAGGCGTACACCAGGCTCATGACCTCGCCTTCGATGTCGCCCAGCTCCGACCACGCCTCGGCCGCCCGCAGAGACGGCGCCGGGTCGGCGTCGAACAGCCCCAGGGCCCCCAGGGCCTGCAGGAGCCGGGCCCGGGTGCGCACGTCGTCGGTGCGGGCCAGGGCCCGGGTCACGTGCTCGCGCCCGAACAGCCCCAGCCCGGAGTGGGTCATCCACCAGCCGGTGGCGGCGGCCAGGTCGGCGTGCAGGACCGGATCGTGGTCGGAGGTCCAGTTCAAGGCGGCGACGATGTTGGCCCGTTCCGGGTTGAGCGCCACCCGCCCCTCCCCGGCCACCGCCATCCACTGCCGTTCGAACGGCTCGGCCATCCGGGTCAGGGCCCGGGCCACCGCCCGGTGGGCGTCGGTCAGCTGCCCGGCGGTGATCAGCGTCTCGGCGGCGTAGGTCCTCACCGGGGGCCGCAGGCCCAGCCGCCCGTCGTCCACCCGCCGCACCAGGCCCACGTCGACCAGGGCGGCCAGTTCGTCCACCGCGTCGCCGAACGCGGCCTCCGCCAGGTCGGCGGTGAACCCCCCGCTGAACACCGACAGCCGGCCGACCAGCAGCCGCTCCCCGGCGTCGAGCAGCCCGCAGGTCCACTCCAGCACCGCGGCCAGGCCCCGCTGGCGCTCGGGCAGGTCCCGCCCGCCCCGGCCCAGGGCGTCCAGGCCCCGTTCGAGGCGGCGGCACAGGGCGGCGACGTCCATGACGTCGAGGCGGGCGGCGGCCAGCTCCAGGGCCAGCGGCGTGCCCTCCAGCTGCTCGCACAGGCGGACCACGTCGGCGGCGTTGCGCTCGGTGAGCTCGAACGAGCTGCCCCCGGCCCGGGCCCGTTCCACCAGCAGGGCCACGGCCGGCACCTCGGCCAGGGCGGCCAGATCGGCGCCGGCCGGGACCCGGTCCGGGGTCCGCAGCGACCCCAGGCGCACCACGGTCTCGCCGGCCACGTGCAGCGGGACCTGGGTGGTGACCACCACCCGCACGCCGGGGCCGGCCATGGCCATGGCCGCCATCTCGGGAGCGGCGCCGACCACGTGCTCGGCGTTGTCCAGCAGGATCAGCGCCCGCCGGGACGCCAGGTGGTCGAGGATCCGGTCCAGCCAGCCCACCCCCTCCACGCCGGGCAGGCCCAGGGCCATGGCCACCGCCGGCAGCACGTCGCCGGGCGAGTTGACCGTCTCGAGCGGCACGAAGCTGACCGGGTCGAACAGGTCCACCAGGCGGTGGCCCAGCTCCACCATCAGCCGGGTCTTGCCCATCCCGCCCGGGCCGGCGATGGTCACCAGGTGGTTGTCGCGCTGGCAGAGGGTCAGCAGCAGGTTGAGCTCCTGCTCCCGCCCGATCAGGTCGGTCGCCGGCACCGGCAGGTTGGACCGCCGGCGGTCCACCGTCCGCGGGGGCGGGAAGGCCCCGGCGCCCACCCCGTCGACCACCAGGTGGAAGATGGGGCGGGGCGACGGGAAGTCCTTCAGGCCGTGGTCGCCCAGCCGCTCCACCGCGGCGCCCGGCACCAGGGCCTGGGTGGCGGCCGACACCAGCACCTGCCCCCCGTGGCCGGCGGCGGCCAGCCGGGCCGCGTAGTGGACGTCGGTGCCCCAGTACAGTCCGTCGCGCAGCTGGGGCGTCCCGGTGTGGACGCCCATGCGGACCCGCACGTCCAGGCCGCCCGGCCAGTGGTGGCTGCGCAGCCGGCGCTGGGCGTCGTCGGCGGCGGCCAGGGCCTGCTCGGCGGAGCGGAACACCACGAAGAAGCCGTCCCCCTCCATGTCCACCACCTGCCCGCCGTGGTCGGCCCACACCTGGCGCAGCAGGGCCCGGTGGGCCAGGAGCAGGTCGCCGTAGCCGGCCCCGGCCGCCTCCAGCAGCCGGGTGGAGCCCTCGATGTCGCTGAACAGCAGGGTGACGGTCCCGGCCGGGACGGCCGGCTCCGGCGCCACTCAGCCCTCCCGCAGCAGGTGCACCGAGCGCAGCCGGCGCTCCAGGTGGGTCTCGAGCATGGCGGTGGCCAGATGGGCGGCGGTGGAGGTGGCGGCGCCGGGCGGCTCCCGCAGGGCGCCGGCCAGGCCGCCGCCGAGGATGCGGGCGATGAGCTCCAGGGTGGGGGCGTCGACCGGGGTGCCCCGCCGGTGCTCCCGGCACAGCGCCCCGCCCTCGGCCGGGTCGAAGCTGACCGGCTGGCCGGCTCCGCAGCGGACGCACTCCTCGAGCACCGGGGCCACCCCTTCCAGGGCCAGCAGCTTCCAGTAGAACGCCCCGACCAGCAGCGGCGGCCGCTCCGGCGCCGCCGCCAGGGTGCGCAGCGCCCCGGCCAGCATCTTGAACAGGGCGGTGTTGGGCTCCCCCTCCTGGGCGACCTGGTCCACCGCCTCCACCAGGGCCAGGGCGTCGGTCATCCGGTCCAGGTCCTCCCTGATGGCCCGGTAGCTCTCCAAAGAGTCGGCCTGGTTGACCACGTCGAGGTTGCGGCCCTCGTAGAGCAGCAGGCTGACATGTCCGGGCGGCTCCAGGCGCCCGCCGAAGCGGCTCTTGGTCTTGCGCACCCCCTTGGCCACCGCCCGGACCTTGCCCCGCCCGGCGGTCATGAGCACCAGGATGCGGTCCGCCTCCCCCAGCTTGTGGGTGCGCAGCACCACCGCCTCCTCGCGGTAGAGGCTCACGACGGGATTCCGTCGTCGCGGCGCCCTCCCGTGCTGCCGTATCGGCGGTCGCGGGCCTGGAATTCCCGCACCGCCTCGAGGAGGTTCTCCCGGCGGAAGTCCGGCCAGAGGACGTCGCTGAAGACCAGCTCGCTGTAGGCCAGCTCCCACAGCAGGAAGTTGGACAGGCGGTACTCCCCCGACGTGCGGATCACCAGGTCCGGGTCGGGCAGCTCCGGCGAGTACAGGTGCCGGCGCACGGTGCGCTCGTCGATCCGGCCGGCCGGGACCCCCTCGGCCACGATGGCCCGCACCGCGTCGACGATCTCGGCCCGGCCCCCGTAGTTGAAGGCCACCGTCAGGGTCATGGCCTTGTTGTGGCGGGTGAGGTCGGCGGCCTCGTCCATGCGGCGCACCACCCAGCGGGGCACCCGCCAGTCCCGGCGGCCCATGAACCGGATGCGGACCCCCATGCGGTGCAGGTCGTCGCGCCGGCGGGTGAGCAGCTGGTCGGCGATGACGTTGAGGAGGAAGCGGACCTCCTCGTGGGGCCGCCGCCAGTTCTCGGTGGAGAAGGCGTACACGGTGAAGTACGAGATCCCCATCTCCAGCGCCCCGCAGGCCGCGTCGAACAGGGCCTCCTCCCCCGCCCGGTGGCCCTCGGTGCGGGGCAGGCCCTGCTTGGTCGCCCAGCGGCCGTTCCCGTCCATCACGCATGCCACGTGGCGCGGGATGCGGTTCGGGTCCAGGCCGTCCAAGTCCATACGTCTACTGCACGGTAGCCTCCCGGCCGGGACCACCGACGATCATGCCAGCCGGGGGGCCACCTCCCGGCCGATCAGCCGGACGTGGTCCAGGTCCGACACGTCCAGGACCTGCAGGTAGGCGGTGGTGGCCCCGGCCGAGCGCCACTCGTCCAGCCTGGCCGCCACCTCCCCGGGGGTGCCGCACGCCCCGTTGGCCCGCAGTTCGTCCACCTCCCGGCCGATGGCCCGGGCCCGGGCCTCGATCTCGGAGCGGTCCGTGCCGCAGCAGACCACCACCGCCGAGGAGAAGCCGATACCGGCCGGGTCCCGACCGGCGTCCTCGCAGGCCCGGCGCACCCGCTGGAACTGGGCGGCGGAGTCGGCCGGGCTCATGAACGGGGTGTTGAACTCGTCGGCGAAGCGGGCGGCCAGCGCCGGCGTCCGCCTGGGGCCGCCGCCCCCCACGATGACCGGCGGGTGGGGGGACTGCACCGGCTTGGGCAGGGCCGGGCTGTCCGCCACCTGGTAGTGGCGGCCGTCGAAGTCGAACTTGTCCCCCACCGGGGTCCGCCACAGGCCGGTGATCACCGCCAGCTGCTCCTCCAGGCGCTCGAAGCGCTCCCCGGTCGGGGGGAACGGGATGGCGTAGGCCCGGTGCTCGGCTTCGAACCAGCCGGCCCCCAGCCCCAGCTCCACCCGGCCGCCGCTCATGGCGTCCACCTGGGCCACCGCCACCGCCAGCGGGCCGGGCAGCCGGAAGGTGGCGGAGGTGACCAGCGTGCCGAGGCGTATCCGCGACGTGTCGCGGGCCAGGCCGGCCAGGGTCACCCAGGCGTCGGTGGAGCCGGGCAGACCGGTGACCGGGCCCATCTTCAGGTAGTGGTCGGACCGGAAGAAGGCATCGAACCCCTCCTCCTCGGCGCAGCGGGCCACGGCCAGCAGGTCGTCGTAGGTGGCCCCCTGCTGGGGTTCGGTGAAAATGCGCAATCTCATGGCCACCATCATTCCCGGCGCGGGCCCTACCCTTGACGGCCGTGCCCGACCCCGTGATCCGCCTGGCGCTGGAGAAGGCCACCGGGGCGCTGCCGGGACGGGAGGAGCGACCCTCGCAGGTGGCCATGGCCGACGCCGTGGCGGCGGCCATCCGCAACCAGCGCCACCTGATCGTGCAGGCCGGCACCGGTACGGGCAAGAGCCTGGCCTACCTGGTCCCGGCGCTGGCCCTGGGCGCCCGGGTGGTGGTCTCCACCGCCACCAAGGCCCTGCAGGACCAGCTCGCCACCCGGGACCTGCCCATGCTGTCCCGGTCGCTGGGGGTGCCCTTCGAGTTCGCCGTGCTCAAGGGCCGGTCCAACTACGTGTGCATGCAGCGGGTGGACGAGGTCAGCGGGGCCGGCGACCAACTGGTCCTCGACGCCGAGCCGGCCCCGGCCGGCCCGGCCCCCGACGCCGGCCTGGGCCCCCTGGGCCGGGAGGTGCGCCGGCTGGTGGCGTGGGCCCAGGGCGACACCGGCACCGGCGACCGGGCGGAGCTGCCGTTCGAGCCCAGGGAGGCGGCCTGGGCCCAGGTCAGCGTGGCCGCCCGGGACTGCCCGGGGGCCACCCGGTGCCCGGCCGGGTCGCGCTGCTTCGCCGAGAAAGCCCGGGAGCGGGCCGGCCTGGCCGACGTGGTGGTGGTCAACACCCACCTGTACGCCACCGCGGTGGCCCTGGGAGCGGACCTGCTGCCCCCCCACGACGTGGTGGTCTTCGACGAGGCCCACGAGGTGGAGGACATCGCCTCGGCGGCGTTCGGCTTCGAGATCACCGGGGGCCGCTTCGCCGCCCTGGGCCGGGGCAGCCGGGCCCTGCTCAGCGACCCGGCGGCGGCGGTGGCGGTGGAGGACGCGGCCGGGCTGTTCACGGCGATGATCGCCCCCCACCTGGGCCGGTCGCTGCCCCGCCCCCTCGAGACGGCTTTCTCCGACCAGCTGGTGATGCTGCGCGAGCGGCTCGCCCGCCTGGGCGGGGAGGTGCGCCGGGCCGGACGGGGCCCCGAGGAGGACAGCGGCCGTCAGCTGCGGGTGCAGCAGGCGCTCGGCCACCTGCAGAAGGACCTCGACTACCTGGCCGGGCTGTCCGGCGGGGACGTGGCCTGGGTGGAGGGCCCGGACCACTCCCCGGTGCTGCGGGTCGCCCCCATCGACGTGGGCGCCGCCCTGCGGGACCGGATCTGGGGTCCGCCGGACGGCCCCACCGCGGTGATGACCAGCGCCACCATCCCGCCCCGCCTGGGCGACCGCCTGGGACTCGAGGACGCCACCTTCGACCAGCTGGACGTGGGGTCCCCCTACGCCTACGAGGAGCAGGCGCTGCTGTACTGCCCGCTGCACCTGCCCGACCCCCGCCACGCCGACTTCGAGGCGGCCATGCACGACGAGCTCGTCGCCCTCATCCAGGCGGCGGAGGGACGGACCATGGCCCTGTTCACCAGCTGGCGGGCCATGCGGGCGGCGGCCGAGGCGGTGAGGAAGCGGGTGGAGTGGGACGTGCTCACCCAGTCCGACCTGCCCAAGCCGGCCCTGGTGGCCCGTTTCGCCGGCGACGAGCACTCCTGCCTGTTCGCCACCATGGGGTTCTGGCAGGGGGTCGACGTACCCGGCTCGGCCCTGTCGCTGGTCACCATCGACCGGCTGCCCTTCGCCCGGCCCGACGACCCGCTGCTGCAGGCCCGCCGGGCCCGGCTGGGGGCCCGGGCGTTCGAGCTGATCGACATCCCCCGGGCCGCCGCCCTCCTGGCCCAGGGCACCGGCCGGCTGATCCGCTCGGCCAGCGACCGGGGGGTGGTGGCGGTGTTCGACACCCGCCTGGCCCGGGCCCGCTACCGCTGGACGCTGATCAACGCCCTGCCCCCCATGCGCCGCACCCGCCACCGCTCCGACGTGGTTGACTTCCTGGCCCCGGTACGGGGCCGGACCGCCTAGTACCCCAGGCGTTCCAGAGCCTTGGGGCGGCTCTGCCAGTTGCGGTCGACTTTGACGAACAGTTCGAGATAGACGCCCTCGGGCAGCTGGGCCCGGGCCCGGGTGCCCACCTGCTTGAGCACCTCGCCGCCCCGACCGATGACGATGCCCTTCTGCGAGTCCCGCTCGACCAGGATCTCGCAGCGGATGCGCGGCCAGTCCCATTCGGTCACCCGGCAGGCGATGGAGTGGGGCACCTCGTCGTGGGTGACGGCCAGCAGCTGCTCCCTCACCAGCTCGGCCACCCAGAACGCCTCGGGGACGTCGGTCACCATGTCCTCGGGGTACAGCAGCGGCCCCTCCGGCATGCGATCGGCGATCGCATCGACCAGTTCGGCCACCCCCTTCCCGGTGCGGGCGGACACCGGGAAGTACTCGGCGAACTCCCCCATGTCGGACGCCCGCTTCAGCTGCTCCAGCACCGTGTGGCGGGGGGCGGCGTCCACCTTGTTGACCACGCAGATGCTGTCCGGGGGCACCAGGCCGGCCACGAAGCGGTCCCCCCGGCCCACCGGGGCGGTGGCGTCCACCACGAACACGGTCAGGTCCACCCCGCCGAGGGCCTCCTCGGCCGAGTCGTTGAGGCGGGCCCCGAGCAGGGTGCGGGGCTTGTGTATGCCCGGGGTGTCGACGAACACGATCTGCACGTCGGCCCGGGTGAGCACGCCGCGCACCTGGTTGCGGGTGGTCTGGGCCACCGGGGAGGTGATCGACACCTTCTGGCCCAGCATCTGGTTGAGCAGGGTGGACTTGCCGACGTTGGGCCGGCCCACGATGGTGGCGAAGCCTGATCTCATCTACTCGCCCTCCGGTCCGGCGACCTCTTCGGCCGGCTCCGGCACCGATATGCGGACCCGCCCGATGCGCCGGCCCTGCACCCGCTCGGCGGTCAGCCGGTGGCCGTCCACCTCGGCCGCCTCCCCCTCGCTCGGCACGTGGCCGAGCAGGGAGTACAGCAGCCCGCCGACGGTGTCCCAGTCCTCCCCCTCGGGCAGCTCCGACTGCTCCTCCTGCTCGAGCAGCTCGTTGACCTCGCCCACGGGCATGCGGGCGTTGACGACCAGGGTGCCGTCGTCCAGGCGCTCGGTCGGCACCTCCGCCACGTCGTACTCGTCGGTGATCTCGCCGACCAGCTCCTCGATGAGGTCCTCCAGGGTGACCAGGCCGGCGGTCCCCCCGAACTCGTCGACCACCACCGCCAGGTGGAACCGGCCGGCCTGCATCTCGCGCATCAGCTCCGACACCCGCTTGCTCTCCGGGGTGAAGCGGGGCTCGCGCATGACCTCGGCGACCTCGGCGTCGCCCCGGCCCTCCCGCTCGGCCCGCATCAGGTCCTTGACATAGACGATGCCGACCACGTCGTCGATGCCCTGGGAGTACACCGGGATCCGGGAGAAACCGGCCGGGATGACCACGTCGATCACGTCGGTGATGTGGGCGTAGGACTCGACCGCCACCATGTCCGGGCGGGGCACCATCACGTCGCGCACCACGGTGTCACCGAAATCGATGATCGAGTGGATCAGGGTGCGCTCCTCGTTCTCGATCACCTCCTCCTCGGCGGCCTCGTCGGCGATGGCCCGCAGCATCTCGTCGGAGGTGTAGGGGCCGGCTTTGATGCCCTTGCCGGGCAGCAGGGCGTTGGTGATCTTGATCAGCGCCCGGGTGATCCAGCCGAGGGGCCTGAACGCCACCAGCAGGCGGATCACCGGCGAGGTGGACAGGGCGGCCCGCTCGGGGTGCTGCACCGCCCAGGTCTTGGGGGCCAGCTCGGCGAACACGAAGATGACCAGCACCTCGAACACGGTGGCTATGAACACCCCCAGCGCCCCGAAGGCGTGCTCGGCCACCACCCCGACCAGGGTGGCGGCGACCAGGGTGGTGATCTCCAGGGCGAACAGCACCACCGGCAGCACCCGGTCGATGTTCTCGACCAGGCGCAGCAGGCTGCGGGACCGCCGCCGTTCCTGCTCCACCATGGTCATGGCCTTCACCTTGGAGATGCGGGTGATGGCCGTCTCGGACATGGCCAGGTAGCCGGTGACGAAGATCAGCACGACGACGACCACGAGCAGGATGATCTCCTCGCCACCGAAGTGGTTCGTGGTCGCGATCAGCGCTGGGATCATCCGCCGCCCTCCCCGGCCGGGCCAGGGCCGTCGTCGGCGTTCGAGCTGCCGTCCGCCTGGGCCCCGGCCGCCCCGGCCGGCTGGTGGTGGCGGGCCAGCAGCTCGCGCTCCTTGGCCTCCATCACCTCGGCCTCGTCGGGGTCCTCGTGGTCCAGGCCCAGCAGGTGCAGGATGCCGTGCACCAGCAGCAGGGCCAGCTCGTCGTCGTAGGTGCCGGCGTGGTCGGGGGCGTTGCGGGCGGCCACCGCCGGGCAGATCACCACGTCGCCGAGCAGGGTCGGCGCCTCGTCGGCGGACGGGCTGAAGCCGGGACCGGTGCCGCCCGAGTCGGGTGAGCGTCCGCCCTCCACCGGCTCCTCGTCTATGGGGAAGGCCAGGACGTCGGTGGGACCCTCCCGGCCCAGGAACCGGCTGTTGAGGTCGGCGATGGTCGCCTCGTCGACGAACAGCAGCGACACCTCGGTGGCGCCCCGCACCCCCTCGTCTCGCAGCACCAGCTCCGCCAGGCGGATCCAGCGCATGGTGTCGACGGGGTGGCCGGTCTGTTCGTCAGCGGCGAACACGGTAGGAGGCACGGGGTATCCGCCTGGGGCTCAGGCCGGGCGGCCGGGGGCCTGCGCCGGCTCGGTGGGGATCTCGGTGGCGGCCGGCGCGCCGGGGCGGCCGTTGGGGGCGCCGGCCGGGTCGTCGCGGCGGTCGGCCCGCTTCTGCTCGGCCGCCTCGTAGGCCCCCACGATGTCGGCCACGATGCGGTGGCGGACCACGTCGCGCCGGCCCAGCGTGACCCAGGCCAGGCCGTCGATGCCGGCCAGGGTGCGCTCCAGGCCGCTCAGGCCGGACCGGCCGCCGGGCAGATCGATCTGGGTGTCGTCGCCGGTCACCACCACCTTGGACCCGAACCCGATCCGGGTGAGGAACATCTTCATCTGCTCCGGGGTGGTGTTCTGGGCCTCGTCGAGGATGATGAAGCTGTTGTTGAGCGTCCGGCCCCGCATGTAGGCCAGGGGGGCCACCTCCACCGTCCCGGCCTCCATCAGCCGGCGGGAGGTCTCGGTGCCCAGCATGTCGTACAGGGCGTCGTACAGCGGCCGCAGGTAGGGGTCGACCTTGGCCATCAGGTCGCCGGGCAGGAAGCCCAGCCGCTCGCCGGCCTCCACCGCCGGGCGGGTCAGGATGATCCGGTCGACCTGCTTGGCCTGCAGCGACTGCACCGCCAGGGCCACCGCCAGATAGCTCTTGCCGGTACCGGCGGGACCCACCCCGAAGGTGACGATGTTGTCGCGGATGGCGTCCGCGTAGCGCTTCTGGCCGCTGGTCTTGGGCCGCACCGACCGGCCCCGGGCGGAGCGCATCAGCTCGGCGGACAGCACCTCCGACGGCCGCTCGTCGGCCCGGACCATGTCGATGGTGCGGTGCACCACCTGCGGGTCGAGGGGCTGGCCCTGCTCCAGCAGCAGCCGCAGCTCGTCCACCAGGCGGGCGGCCACCACGGCATCGTCGCCGGCGATGGTGAATTCGTTCCCCCGGGCGTGGATGGAAGTGCCCTCGAACGCATCCTCCACCAGCCGCAGGTTCTCGTTGAGCGGGCCAACGAGGCGGGGCATCAGATGATTGGGGACGGTGACGGTGACGGTCGTGGACACGGTTTGTTCCCTCTCCACGGTACCGCCTCGCCGCCCTCCCGGCGCGAACCTGGCTATCGGAGCGGCTCCACGCCGGGAGGCCAGCCCATCTGCTGGCCTCCGATCACGTGCATGTGCAGGTGGGGGACGCTGTTGAGGGCGTGCTCACCCACGTTGAAGACCAGCCGGTAGCCGCCCGCCGCGATACCCAGGGCGTCGGCCCCGGCCCGGGCGGTGGCGAACATCTCGGCCACGACCTCGCCGTGCTCGGCCTCCACGTGGGCGGCGTTGGTGATGTGGATGCGGGGGATCACCAGGAAATGCACCGGGGCGGCCGGGTTGATGTCGTAGAAGGCGTAGGTACGCTCCGCCGACAGCACCTCCTTGGAGGGCACGTCCCCGGCCAGGATCTTGCAGAACAGGCAGTCAGCCATCGGCGCGACGCTACCCTCGGCGCGGTGGCAGAGCCAGGACAACCCGGCGACAGCGGCGGGGACCGGCCCGGGCAGACCGGCGACAGCGGCGGGGACCGCCCCGGGCGGGCCGGTGACAGCGGCGGGGACCGGCCCGGGCAGACCGGCGACGGCGGCGGCCGGCACCCGGCGGGCGGGTTCGCCGAGGCCGAGTTCCTGGCCGCCCTGACCGGCTGGGCGGCAGGCCAGCGGGTGGCCGGCGCGGCGGCGGCCCGGGCCCGGTTGCGGGCCCTCAGCGAGTCGGCAGCCGGTTCGGCCACCTTCACCGGGGTCCTGGTCGACCTGGCCGAGCGGGCCGCGGACGTCACCGTCTCGGTCCGGTCGGGACCGGAGGCCCGCCTGTCCGGACGCCTGGTCGGGGTGGGCCGGGACTTCTGCGTGCTGGAGCAGCCGGATGGCCGGCCGGTGCTGATCCGCCTGGACGCCGTGGCGACGGTGGCGCCGAACGCGCCCTCGGCTCCGGGTCACATCGGACCGGCCGGCGACCGGGCCGCCCCTTTGACCCTGTCGTTGGTCGCGGCACTGGCGGAACTGGCGGCGGAGCGGGCCCCGGTGCGGCTCGCCACCGGGTCCGAACGCCTCGATGGCGAGCTGGCCTCGGTCGGCGACGACGTGGTCACCGTGCGGGTGGGCCGTTCCCCCGGCCGGCTGGTGCACGTGGCGGTGGGCGCGCTGCGCTGGTGCGAGCTGCGCTAGAAGTCCTCGCCGCCCGCCGGCCCCTCCCCGGCCACCGAACGGGCTTCGCGGGGCTTCGGCTCCGGGTACAGGTGCTCCAGGGTCCCTGGTTCGATCCGCATCCTGGAGATGAAGTCGTCCACGTCCGACGCCTGAACCCGGATCACCCGGCCCATCTTGTAAGCGGGCAGCTGTCCTTCGTCGATGAAGCGGTAGAGAGTGCGGAGCGTCACCCCGAGCCGCTCACAGGCCTCCCGGGTGCCCATCCACTGGATCGGATCGCTCATGGCGCCATAATAACGGCCCGATAGACAGTCGGTGAGATCTCGTTGACTTTCATGAGGGCTGCGGGGCGTGATAACGGGGCCCGGACCCCTCCGCCCCGGCCCCGGTCGCCCGGTTCTCCGGATGCGGCGGTCCGGGGGCTTTCACCGGATTTCCCCGTGGACACGTGGCGAGAGCTCTCGTTATATTTCATGCGTGGCGTGGCGTCGCCCGTCGGGGCGGAGCGGGGTGCTGTCTCCCACCCGCGAGCACAGGGCCGCCCCGGGCGGGTCCGGCGAATCAGCGGGACCGTCGGCCGGGGTCATCGGCCCGCGGGGCGGGGGGCTGCCCAGGGGCCGGGCGGTGCTCGGGGGGTTGCTCATCGCCGCCGCCGCCGTCATCGTTTTCGCCGGGGCCCTGGCGTCGACCCGGAGTCGCTCCACCGCTTACGTGGTGGCCAGCCGGCCGCTGGCCGCCGGCACCGTCATCGGCCCGGGGGACACCGCCACCGGGACCTTCAGCCTGGCCGCCGGCACCCGGGCCCGGTCGTTCAGGGACGGCTCCTCCCTGATCGGCCGCTCGTTGTCGGTGTCGGTCGCCACCGGCGAGCTGATCCAGGCCAGCATGCTGACCCCGGCGGGGGGCCGGGCCCAGCTGCGTCCGGTCAGCATCGGGGTCGACACCACCTCCCTGGCCGGACTGGCCGCCGGGGACCCGGTGGATGTGCTGGTCGCCCCCTCGTCATCGTCGGCCGCCGGCGGGGGCGGGGCGGGCGTGGGGGCCGGGTCCGGTGCGGGCGGCGGCGGGGCCGGGTCGGGGTCGGGCGGCGGGGGGACGGGCGGCGGGGCGGGGTCCGGGGCGGGCAGCGGCGGCGTCACGGTCATAGTGCGGGGGGTGTCTCTCCTGTCGGTGAGCCGGGGCGGCTCGGCGTTGGCCCCTACCGACGGTTCCACCAGCGTGGTCACCCTCGGGGTGGCCGACCTGGCCGAGGCCGAGATGCTGGTGCAGGCCGAGCACACCGGCACCGTCGAACTGATCCGGGCCGAACCGGGCGACGGCACCGGGCCCGGGCCGGCCCCGGCGGGTTGACGGGGTGAGCGGGTGAGCAGGGAGCGGGTGCGCGGCGACCGGGGGCGCGGGAGCCGGACGGGCCGGGAGAGGGGGCGCAGGTGAGCGGGGAGCGGTTGCGCGGCGACCGGGTGAGCGGCGAGCGGATGGGCCCCGAGCGGGAACGGGGGCGCAGATGAGCGGCAGCCGGACGGGCCGAGAGCGGGGGCGCAGGTGAGCGGAGAGCGCTACGTGCTGCTGGGGCTGGCCCCGCCCCGGGCGGCCTGGTTCGAGGCCCTGGCCCAGTGGACCACGTCGGCGTCGGTGGCCGCCGAGTTCATCAAGTGCGTGTCCGCCGAGGAGGTCCGGGCCCGCCTGGCGTCGAGCCGGACCCATTCGGCCCTCATCGTGGACGCCGCCGCGCCCGGCTTCGACCGGGACCTGATCGACGCGGCCGGCGCCCGGGCCACCCCGGTGATCCTGGTCTCGACCGGCCGGGAACGACCGACGTGGGGCCCGGAACTGGGGTGCGCCGCCCAGCTGGAACCCGGGTTCGGCCGGGACGACCTGCTCGAGGTGCTCGGCGCCCACTGCCTGGCGGTGGGCCGGGGCGCCGGTCTGCCGCCCCTCCTGGAGGATTCGCCGGCACCGCTGTGGCAGGCTCCGCTGTTCGCGGTCTGCGGTCCGGGCGGCACCGGCGCCTCGGTGACGGCCATGGCGCTGGCCCAGGGGTTGGCCGCCGATCCCCGGCACGGCGCCCGGGTGCTGTTGGCCGACCTGGCCCGGCGGGCCGACCAGGCCATGCTCCACGACAGCGCCGAGCTGGGTCCCGGCCTGCAGGAGCTGGTGGAGGCCCACCGCCTGGCCCGCCCGGCGCCCGGCGAGGTGGCCGGCATGACCTTCGACGTGCCCCGGCGGGGGTACCGGCTGCTGCTCGGCCTGCGCCAGCCCGAGGCGTGGGCGGCGCTGAGGCCGCGGGCCATTGACGCTGCTCTGGGCGGGCTGCGCCGTTCGTTCCAGGCTGTGGTCGCCGACGTGACCGGTGACGTCGAGGGCGAGGCGGAGTGTGGCTCGGTGGAGGTGGAGGAGCGCAACCACCTGGCCCGGGCCGCGACGCTGACGGCCACGGTGGTCGTGGTGGTGGGCAGCCCCGGGCTCAAGGGCGTGCACTCGGCCGGGCGGCTGATTCGGGACCTGGCCCGCGCCGGGGTGTCACCCGA
>DASSZD010000160.1:0-35135 GCA_035702985.1 Acidimicrobiales bacterium | reverse complement strand
CGAACGACACGGATGCCGGGAGAGGAGAAACCCCGCCCATGGGCGTGATCATGCCCCTGTCCGAAGCGGTGGAGTCCATGGTGCACGACGGTGACACCGTGGCCATGGAGGGGTTCACCCACCTCATCCCCTTCGCCGCCGGTCACGAGATCATCCGCCAGGGCCGGCGCCACCTGACCCTGGTGCGGCTGACGCCGGACCTGATCTTCGACCAGATGATCGGTATGGGATGCGCCGACAAGCTGGTGTTCTCCTGGGGCGGCAACCCCGGGGTGGGGTCCCTGCACCGCTTCCGGGACGCCGTCGAACGGGGCTGGCCCCACCCGCTGGAGATCGAGGAGCACAGTCACGCCGGGCTGACCGCCCGGTACGTGGCCGGGGCGTCGGGCCTGCCGTTCGCCGTGCTGCGCGGCTACGCCGGCACCGGCCTGCCCGGGCAGACCGGGACCATAGCCACGGTGACGTGCCCTTTTACCGGGGAGGAACTGGCGGCGGTGCCGGCCCTCAACCCCGACGTGGGTATCGTCCACGCCCAGCAGGCCGACCGGGAGGGGAACGTCCAGATGTGGGGGATCACCGGGGTGCAGAAGGAGACCATCCTGGCGTCGTCGCGCTCCCTGGTCACGGTGGAGGAGGTGGTGGACCGGCTGGAGCTGCGGCCGGGCGGGGTGATCATCCCCTCCTGGGTGGTCGGTGCGGTGGCCCACGCGCCGGGCGGTTCGCGGCCGTCCTACGCCGCCGGCTACTACCCCCGCGACAACGACTTCTATCAGGCCTGGGACCCCATCAGCCGTGAACGTGACACCTTCAGCGGCTGGATGCGCGACCACGTCCTCCAGGCGGTGCCGTCATGAGCGCGGCGTCGGGCGACATGATGGCCGTGGCGGCGGCCCGGGCCCTGTCGGACGGCCAGAGCTGCTTCGTCGGCATCGGGGCGCCCAGCACGGCGGCCAACCTGGCCCGGGCCACCCACGCCCCCCGGCTGGCGCTCATCTACGAGTCCGGCTGCATCGGCTCCAAGCCCACCCGGCTCCCGCTGTCCATCGGGGACGGGGAGCTGGCCGAGACCGCCGACGCGGTGGTGCCGGTGCCGGAGATCTTCGCCTACTGGCTGCAGCCGGGCCGCATCGACGTGGGCTTCCTCGGTGCCGCCCAGCTGGACCGCTTCGCCAACCTGAACAGCACGGTCATCGGCTCCTACCGGGTGCCGACCACCCGCCTGCCGGGGGCGGGCGGGGCTCCCGAGATCGCCGGTTGCTGCAAGCAGGTGCTGGTGATGATCCGCCAGAGCCGGCGCAGCTTCGTGTCCCAGCTGGACTTCAGGACCTCGGTCGGCTTCGGTGACGGGCCCGGCGACCGGGCCCGCCTGGGCCTGCGGGGCGGGGGCCCGGCCATGGTGATCACCGACCTGGGGGTCCTGGTGCCCGACCCCGACAGCTGCGAGCTGGTCCTGACCCGGATCCACCCCGGAGTGGAGCCCGACGACGTCAGGGCGGCCACCGGCTGGGACCTGCAGGTCTCCGCCGACCTGTCCCGCACCGAGGCCCCCACCGAGGAGGAGTTGGCCGCCCTGCGGCGGCTGCAGCAGGCCGAGGAGGTGCCGGTTGCCGGCCGCTGAGGTGTGGATCGCCGACGCCGTGCGCACCCCCGTCGGCCGCTACGGCGGGGGCCTGGCCGGGGTGCGCCCCGACGACCTGGCCGCCGCCACCCTGCGGGCCCTGGCCGGCCGGCACCCCGACCTGGACCCGGGCCGGGTGGACGACGTCATCCTCGGTGACGCCAACGGTGCCGGCGAGGACAACCGCAACGTGGCCCGCATGGCCGCCCTCCTGGCCGGCTACCCCACCGGCGTGCCGGGGGCCACGGTCAACAGGCTGTGCGGTTCCGGCATGGAGGCGGTCGTCGAGGCCAGCCGGGCGGTGGCCGTGGGCGACGCCTCGCTGTGCGTGGCCGGCGGGGTGGAGTCCATGAGCCGGGCCCCGTGGGTCGTGACCAAACCGGACGGCGGCCACCCCCGCAACCACCAGACCATGTGGTCGACCACTCTCGGATGGCGGATGGTGAACCCGGCCATGCCGGCCGAGTGGACGGTGGCCCTGGGTGAGGGGGCGGAGCTGCTGGCCGACCGGTACTCGATCAGCCGGGAGGATCAGGACCGCTTCGCTCTGAGCAGCCACCAGCGGGCGGCGGCGGCGTGGGCGGCGGGCGACTTCGCCGACGAGCTGGCCACCGTGCCGGGCGCCGACATCGAACGCGACGAGAGCGTCAGGCCGGACACCACCCTGGAGAAGCTGGCCCGGCTGGGGCCGGTGTTCCGCCCGGACGGGACGGTGACCGCCGGCAACTCGTCCCCGCTCAACGACGGGGCCGCCGCCCTGCTGATAGCCGACGGGGCGGGCCTGGGCCAGGCCGGCGCCGAGCCGCTGGCCCGCATCGCCGCCCGGGCGGTCAGCGGGGTGGAGCCGCAGTACTTCGGTATCGGCCCGGTGGAGGCGGCCCGGCTGGCCCTCGAGCGGGCCGGCATCGGCTGGGAGGACCTGGCCAGCGTGGAGCTGAACGAGGCGTTCGCGGCGCAGTCCCTGGCCTGCCTGGCGGAGTGGCCGGAGCTGGACCCGGCCGTGGTCAACCCGGCCGGCGGGGCCATCGCCATCGGCCACCCGCTGGGTTGCTCGGGGGCCCGCATCCTGGCCACCCTGGCGTGGCGGTTGCACCGCACGGGCGGCCGGTGGGGTCTGGCGGCCATGTGCATCGGGGTGGGCCAGGGCATCGCCGTGGTCCTCGAAGGATCAGGAGGGAAAAAGTAGATGACCAGTGTGGCCGGACACCCGTCCTACACCATCGACCCGGCGTACGACTCGCCGGAATACCGTTCGACCGCGGGCCGGGCACCGAAGGAGCCGCTGGTACTGCTGGACCCCGACCTGGCCGCCGTGGACGGCCCGGTGTTCGGCGGGGAACGGGTGCGCCCCGACGACGCCGACCTCACCCGCCAGCACGACGGCGAGCCGCTGGGCGAGCGCATCAACGTCACCGGCCGGTTGCTCGACTCCGCCGGCCGGCCCATCGCCGGCCAGCTGGTGGAGGTGTGGCAGTGCAACGCCGCCGGCCGCTACCGCCACGCGGTGGACCAGCACCCGGCCCCGCTCGACCCCAACTTCAGCGGGGCGGGAAGGTGCCTCACCGGCCCCGACGGCAGCTACCGCTTCGTCACCATCAAGCCGGGGTCCTACCCGTGGCGCAACCACCGCAACGCCTGGCGGCCGGCCCACATCCACTTCTCGGTGTTCGGCCGGCTGTTCACCGAGCGGCTGATCACCCAGATGTACTTCCCCGGCGACCCGCTGCTCGAGTTCGACCCCATCTTCAACTCGGTCCGCGAGGAGCGGGCCCGCCGCCGTCTGATCTCCAGCTTCGACTGGCCGACCACCGAGGAGGAATGGGCCCTCGGGTACCACTTCGACATCGTGGTCGGCGGCCGGCTGGCCACCCCCACCGAGGAGCAGCCGTGAACGAGACGCCCTCCCAGACCATCGGGCCGTTCTTCAAGTTCGGCCTGGACTGGCTGGAGAACGCCGACCTGGTGGCCCCCGGCTCGCCCGGCGCGCTCCGGATCCACGGGACGGTCCACGACGCCGACGGGCCCGTGCCCGACGCCATGGTCGAGGTGTGGCAGACCCCGCTGTTCGGGCGGTACCTGACCGGTGCCGACGGGGCCTACCGCTTCACCACCGTCAAGCCGGCGGCCGGGCCGGCCGGCCAGGCGCCCCACATCGACGTGTCGGTGTTCGCCCGGGGCCTGCTGCAGCGGCTGGTGACCCGGATCTACTTCCCCGACGAGGACCGGGTCAACGGGTCGGACCCGGTGCTGGCCTCGGTGCCGGCCGGCCGGCGGTCCACGCTGGTGGCCGAGCCGGCGGAGGGAGGACTGCGGTTCGACATCCACCTGCAGGGCCCCCGGGAAACCGTGTTCTTTGCCTTCTGACGCCCTGTTCTCCCACATCGTCACCACCGACGAGCTGCTCGAGGCCACCGGCCCCGGGGCGTGGCTGGCCGCCCTGCTCGACGCCGAGGCGGCCCTGGCCCGGGCCGAGGCCGACACCGGGGTCATCCCGGCGGAAGCCGCCGAGGCCATCGCCGCCGCCTGCCGGGCCGACCTGTTCGACCCGGAGGAGATCGGCCGCCAGGCCCGGGCCGGTGGCAACCCGGTCATCCCCCTGGTCGCCCGGCTGGTCGAGCGGACCGGGGCCGGAGGGAAGGACTTCGTCCACTGGGGGGCCACCAGCCAGGACATCCTCGACACCGCGGCGGTACTGGTCGCCCGCCGGGCCGGGCGGATAATTGCCGACGACCTGTGCAGCCTGGCCGACGGCTGCGCCGTGCTGGCCGACCGGCACCGCCACTCGGTGATGACCGGGCGCACCCTCCTCCAGCCGGCGCTGCCCATCACGTTCGGGTTCAAAGCGGCCGGTTGGCTGGTGGGCGTCACCGATTGCCGTGGCGCGGTCGACCGGGCCCTGGCCGGCCTGGCTGTGCAACTGGGAGGTGCGACCGGGACGCTGGCCTCGCTGGGCTCCGCCGGACCGGCGGTGGCCGCCGCCTTCGCCCGGCAGCTGGACCTGCCCGAACCGGTGATGCCGTGGCATTCCTCCCGCCAGCGCATGGTGGCCCTGGCCGCCGCCCTGGGCCAGGCGGCCGGCTCCGCGGCCAAGATCTCCGGAGACGTGGCCCTGCTCATGCAGGACGAGGTGGCCGAGGCGTTCGAGCCGGCGGCGGACTGCCGGGGCGGATCTTCGACCCTGCCCCACAAGCGCAACCCGGTCGGCGCGGCCGCGGTGGGAGCGGCCGCCCGGCGGGCCTCGGCGCTGGTGGGCCTGTTCTTCGGGTCACTGGCCGGGGAGCACGAGCGACCCCTGGTCGCCTGGCCGGTGGAGTGGCAGTCGCTGGGCGAGCTGCTGGCCCTGGCCGGCGGCGCCGTGGCCCGCACCGCCGAGACGGTGGGCGGCCTGGAGGTCGACGTTGCGGCCATGTCCGGCCGGGCCGAGAGCCTGGCCGGCGCCCTGCTCGCCGAGCGGGTCAGCCTGGTCCTGGCGGCCAGGATGGGCCGGGCCGAAGCCCGCACCGCGGTGGCCGAGGCCGGCCGCCGGGCGTCGGGTACCGGCGCCGCCCAATTCGCGGCAGCTCTGCTGACAAATACACAGGTGGCCGCGGTGCTGCCGGCGGGCGAGTTGGAGGAGATGCTGCAGCCGGCCGGCTACCTGGGGGCGACGGGCATCTGGATAGACCGGGCGCTGGCCTACCACCGGGGGAGTGAGACGGGTGACTGACCGCAAGATCCGGGTGGACGGGCCCTCGGGGGCCCCGGTCCTGGTCCTGTCCAACTCTCTGGGCACCACCTCTGACATGTGGCAGCCGCAGATGGAGGAGCTGTCGGCCCGGTTCCGGGTGGTGCGCTACGAGCACCGGGGCCACGGCGGTACGGACGGCCCGCCCGGCCCCTACACCCTGGACGATATCGGCGGCGACCTGCTGGCCGTACTCGACGAGGTGGGCGCCGACAAGGCGTCCCTGATGGGGTTGTCGCTCGGGGCCACCACGGCCCTGTGGGTGGCCGCCCACCATCCGGAGCGGGTGGACCGGCTGGTCCTGGCCTGCGGCGACTCCCACTGGCCCCCGAGCGACGCCTGGTACACCCGTATCGAGAAGGTCCGGACCGACGGGCCGGCGTCGCTGCTGGACGTGCTGGTGGACCGGTGGTTCACCCCGCAGTTCGTGACCGATCACCCGGACGTCCGGCCGGTGGTGGCGGCCATGCTCCAGACGGCCGGATCCGACGGCTACGCCGGCTGCTGCGCCGCCCTGGCCGAGGTCGACCTCCGGCCCCGGCTCGGGTCCGTCACGGCCCCGACGCTGGTGCTGGCCGGCAATGCCGACCCGGCCATGTCGGTGGGGCGCGCCGCCGAGCTGGCCACCGCCGTCCCGGGCGCCTCGCTGCAGGTGATCTCGCCCGGCGCCCACCTGCTCAACATGGAGCAGCCGGACCGCTTCACCGCCGCCGCCCTCGACCACCTGGCCGGCCTGCCGGTACAACGGGGCCGGGCCACCCGCCGGGCTGTCCTCGGCGACGCCCACGTGGACCGCTCGGAGCGGGCCGCCAGCCCGCTGACCGCCCCTTTTTCCGACCTGATCACCCGCTACGCGTGGGGCGACATATGGACCCGGCCCGGCCTGGACCGGCGCACCCGGTCGTGCATCACGCTGGCCATGCTGGTCAGCCTGGGCCGCTTCGACGAGCTGGAGTTGCACCTCCGCGCCGCCCGGCGCAACGGCCTCAGCGACCCGGAGATAGGCGAGGTGCTGCTGCAGACGGCCATCTACTGCGGGGTGCCGGCCGCCAACTCGGCGTTCGCGGTGGCCCGGCGGGTCCTCGAGTCCCCCGATGGCGGCTGACGGCCGCCGCAGCAGCGACTTCGTCCAGTCGCTGGAGCGGGGGCTGGCGGTCATCCGGGCGTTCGGGCCGGACCGCCCGGCGCTGACCCTGTCCGAGGTGGCCCGTATCACCGGGCTGACCCGGGCCGCCGCCCGGCGGTTCCTGCTCACCCTGACCGAGCTGGGCTACGTGCACTCCGACGGGCGGGTGTTCTCGCTCCGACCCCGGGTCCTCGAGCTCGGCTACGCCTACCTGTCCACCCTGGGCCTCGACGAGGTGGCCGCCCCCCACATGGAGGAGCTGGTGGCGGAGCTCAAGGAGTCGTCCTCCATTGCCGTGCTCGACGGGGACGACGTCACCTACGTGGTGCGGGTGCCGACCCGGCGGATCATGACGGTGGCCATCGCGGTGGGGACCCGTTTTCCGGCGTACGCCACGTCCATGGGCCGGGTCCTGCTGGCCAGCCTGCCGGCGGCCGAGCTGGACGCCTACCTGGAGCGGGTGGACCTGCAGCCGCTGACCAGGCGCACCATCGTGGCCCGCCCGGCCCTGGGCGACGAGCTGCGGGCCGTGGCCGGCCAGGGATACGCGCTGGTGGACCAGGAGCTCGAGGACGGGCTGCGCTCGGTGGCGGTGCCCATCCGCGACTCCGCCGGCCGGGTGGTCGCCGCCCTCAACATGTCCACTCACGCCAGCCGGGCCACGCCGGAGCAGCTGCGCCGCCGGGTGCTGCCGAGGCTGTCCGAGACGGCCCGGCGCATCGAGGCCGACCTGCGGGCGGTCGGTTCCGGCTCCCGCTCCGGCTCGGGGGTGTAGCCGGGCTCGGGCCCCTGCGTGCTGCTGGCCGGGGTTCGGGTCGCGCCGGGGTCGGTCGCAGGTCGGTCGGCGTGGGGGCTCGGGCTCGGGCTCGGGCCGGTCGGCGTACGGGCTCGGGCTCGGGTCGGCGGCGGCGGGCCGTGTGATCTGTGAGCGGGAATTCCTTCCGTGAGCCGAAATCGCAGGGGAACCTTCAATTCGGCTCACAGATGAAATTCCGGCTCAAAGTTGCCCTGGCGGGGGGCCGGTGGCGCGCCGGCGCGGGGTGGGGCGGCGGCGCGGGGTGGCGCAGCCGCCATTAGGGGTAGCTCTCGGCCATGACCGAGGAGGCCCCGCCGGGCGCATCCCGATCCGGTCCGGCCGGGGCCTGGTTGGGCCGGGCACTGGCGGCCACCGCCGGTTACGTCGACGCCGCCGGGTACGTGGGCCTGGTCCAGCTGTTCACCGCTCACCAGTCGGGCAACACCGCCGGGCTCGGCGCCGCCCTCGGAACGGGCAGCTGGCCCGACGTGTGGAGGCGGGGACTGGCCATCCTGGCATTCACCTTGGGCGTGGCCGTCGGTACGGCCATGGTGGAGGTCAGCAACCGGCGCCGGGGCGCCCGCTCGGCCGCCCTCCTCGCCGGAGCGGAGTTGCTGCTGCTGGGGATCGCCCTGGCCGTGGGGGAGGCCGAGTCGGTCGGCGGGGTGCTCCACGCCGGGCAGCCCCTGCCGTACGCCGTGGTGGCCACCGCGCTGGCCGGGGCCATGGGTGTACAGACGGTGTCGCTGAGGCGGATCGGCGGCCGCAACGTCCGCACCACGTTCGTCACCGGGGTTCTCACCAACATCGCCGAGAGCGCAGTGGCCGCCTGGTGGGGGAGGGGCGGAGGGCCGAAGATGTCGGCGTTCTCGCGGTTGCTGGCGTCGATCTGGATCATGTACCTGGCCGGCGCGGTGCTGGGCGCGGCGCTGGAGCGCACCTGGTCGTTCGCGGCGCTGGGGCTGGCCATGGCCATGACCGCGGCCATCGCCGTCTACGACGCCCGTTCGCCCTACCAGCCGGACCTGCCGGCCCAGGGGATCAGCGAATAGCCCCTGTCCGGTGCCGGCGCAGCCGGGCGCAGGCCCGCCGCCACGCAGTACCGGTGCAGGGCCGTCGCCACGCAGGAACGGCGCGTGACCGGGGCAGGATCGACGCGCGGGACCGGGGCAGGATCGGCGCAGGACCGACGGGCAGGACCGACGCGCAGGACCAACCCCAAGCCGGGCGGCGGGTCAGGTCCGCTGGCCGGCCGCCACCGCCGCGGGAGCGGCGACCCGGACCTGGCCGTCCCTGTCGGCCGCTTCGATGATGGCCATCACCTCTGCGCCTTCGAGGGTCTCGTTGGCGGCCAGGGCGGCACCCACCGCGTCGAGGGCGGCCCGGTGCTCGCTCAGCACCTGCCGGGCCCGGGCCGCCTGCTCGGACAGGATCCGGGCCACCTCCTCGTCGATGACCCGGGCGGTGCGGTCCGAGTAGTCGCGGGAGTGGATCAGCTCCTCTCCGAGGAACACCGGGCCCCGCGGGCCCCAGGCCATCTGCCCGATGGCCTCCGACATGCCCCACTCGCGCACCATGCGGATGGCCAGTTCGGTGGCCCCGGTGAGGTCGTCCTGGGCCCCGGTGGACGGCATCCCGAACACCAGCTCCTCCGCCGCCCGGCCCCCCAACCGGACGGCCAGGGCGTCGTCCAGGAAGGGCCGCTGCTGCAGCTGGCGCTCCTCGGTGGGCAGCTGCTGGGTCACCCCGAGTGCCATGCCGGTTGGGAGGATGCTCACCTTGTGCAGGGGGTCGGCGTTGGGCAACAGGGCGGCCAGCACCGCGTGGCCGGCCTCGTGGCAGGCCACGATCCGCTTCTCCTCCGGGCTCAGGGCCAGAGAGGTGCGCCGCAGGCCGAGCAGGACCCGGTCCCGGGCGTTCTCCAGGTCGGCCTCGGAGATCTCGGTGCTGCCCCGGCGCACGGCGATGAGGGCGGCCTCGTTCATCAGGTTCTCCAGGTCGGCGCCGCTCATGCCGGGAGTGCCCCGGGCGAGGGTTTCCAGGTGGGTGCCGGGGGTCATCCGCTTGTCGCGGGCGTGGACCCGCAGGATGGCCTGCCGTTCCTCCAGGGTGGGCAGCGGGATGATCACCTGGCGGTCGAAACGACCGGCCCGCAGCAGGGCCGGATCGAGGATGTCCGGGCGATTGGTGGCGGCCAGGACCACGATGCCCTCCGACGCCTCGAAGCCGTCCATCTCGGACAGCAACTGGTTCAGCGTCTGCTCCCGCTCGTCGTGACCGCCGCCCAGGCCGGCCCCCCGTTTGCGGCCGATGGCGTCTATCTCGTCCACGAACACGATGGCCGGCTTGTTCTGGCGGGCGGTGTCGAACAGGTCCCGGACCCGGGCCGCCCCGATACCGACGAACATCTCCATGAACTCCGAACCGGTGATGGTTATGAACGGCACGCCTGCCTCGCCGGCGACGGCCCGGGCCACGAGCGTCTTCCCCGTCCCGGGCGGGCCGACCAGCAGCACCCCCTTCGGGGTCCGGGCCCCGATACTGCGGAACCGGGTCGGGTTCTTGAGGAAGTCGACCAGCTCACGGATCTCCAGCTTGACGCTGTCGTAGCCGGCCACGTCTTTGAAGGTGGTGGTCGGCTTCTCGGTTATGTGGACCTTGGCCTTGCTTCGGGACCATCCGCTGAGACCGGCCATCTGCCCCTGGGTTCGCCGGGAGAACCAGATCATCACCCCCGCCACCAGGGCGATCATCACCCCCCAGCCGAGCAGGGTGGGCCACACGCTTTTGCTGGTGGAGACGTAGGTCCGTTGCACCTTGTGGGCGTTGAGCAGATCCACGTCGGCCGCCGGGAGCGTCCCGGTAGGCCCCTGGGTGGTGAAGGCGGAGTTGTCGGTGTAGACGCCGGTGATCCGGCCCGATCCCTGGTTGATCTCGATCGACTTCACGTCCGAGGCGGCGACCTTCGACAGGAAGGTCGAGTAGGGGACGGCGGTAGCGGTTGACTGCGGCTTCGAGAAGACCGATACCGCGACCATGAGGGCTACGAAAGCCACGATGGCCACGATGATCGCCGTCTTGGAGCGTGGCGAGCGGGCCGTTCCACCGGGCCCGGCCGGCCCGGGCCGGCCGTCAGGCGGTAGGTCGTTCATGCGGAGCCTGGGCGGGTTCGATCTCGGGCGGGCTGGGGAAGGGCTGGGGCGGGGGGACCGGGTAGGGCGCCGGCTCGGGTGGTGGCGGCGGCAGGGGCTCCGGCGGGGGGAGCGGTTCCGGCGGCGGCACCGGCTCAGGGGGCGGAGCGGGTTGGGCCGTGGCGGCGGGTGCAGCCCGTTCGTTTGGGGTGGTCGGTGTCGGGAAGATAGGTCCATCGAAGCGATCGTGCCGCTGGCCCGACAGAGCCCAAAGTCATGGGGCGTCCCGGTTCGTACAAGCTCGCCCGAGGGTGCCGGTTCCGGCAATAGTGGAGGGATTGGGGTAAACACGCTGCGAGGGGAGCCGCCTTGGAGTTCGATCTGATGTATTCGCCCCGCTCGTGGCGCCAGACCGCGGATCTGGCCGCTGCCGTGGAGCACGCCGGCTTCTCCGGGATGGTGTTGACCGAGACCTCCCAGACGCCGTGGATGTCCATGGCGGTGGCCGCTCAGGCGGCGCCCTCGCTGCAGTTCAGCACCGGCATCGCCGTGGCGTTCCCCCGCAGTCCCATGGTCACGGCCAGCCTGGCGTGGGAGCTGGCCGGCAACACGAACGGCCGGTTCCGGCTCGGATTGGGCAGCCAGGTCAAAGCGCACGTCGAGCGCCGCTACGGCTGCCAGTTCGATCCGCCCGGCCCCCGCCTGCGTGACTACGTGGAGGCGGTCAAGGCGTGCTTCCGGGCCTTCCGGGGGGAGGAGCCCCTGTCCCACTCCGGGCCCTTCTACCAGCTGAGCCTGCTGCCGGCCGCCTGGGCCCCGGCCCGCCACGGGTACGGGGACATACCGGTCGACGTCTCGGCCGTCGGACCGTGGATGTGCCGCATGGCCGGCGAGGTGGCCGACGGGGTTCACGTGCACCCGCTGCACTCCACCGACTACCTCCGGCAGCGGCTGTTGCCGGCCGTCTCCGAGGGGGCCGCCCGGGCCGGGCGCCCCGCCGGGGAGCTGGAGCTGATCGTGCCGGTGTTCGCCGTGCCCGGCGATACCGAGGAGGAGCGAGCCCCGCTCCTGCAGATGGCCCGTCAGCAGATCGCCTTCTACGGGTCGACCCGCAACTACGCCTTCCAGTTCGACGACCTCGGCTTCGAGGGCACGTCGGCCCGCCTGAACGACCGGCTCAAGGCCGGAGACATGGCCGGCTTCGCCGCCACCATCACCGACGAGATCCTGGCCCACTTCGCCGTCGCCGCTCCCTGGGACCGGATGGCCGGCGCCCTGCTCGACCGCTACCAGGGAGTGGCCGGCCGGCTGGTGATGTACCTGGCGGCGGCGTCGATCGAACGGAACCCCGGCGATCTGGAGCGCTGGGGGAAGGTGGCCCGCGCCGTCCGCTCGGGCGGGGACGGATAGGGTCCGTGCCGGTAATGGGCGGAGACGGCTTGCGGTGCGTGGCGGAGCTGGAGCTCGGCCGGGAGTCGGACGCCGTGCCCCAGGCCCGCCGGCTCACCCGCGCCGCCCTGGCCGGCGGATGGGAGCACCTGGCCGACGACGCCGAGCTGGTGGTAAGCGAGCTGGTCACCAACGCCACCCTGCACGGAGTGCCGCCCATCCTGGTGAGAGTCCTGGCCGGCGGCCGGGTACGGGTCGAGGTGTCCGACGAGGGGCGCAGCGCGCCGATCGTGCTCCGGCGCAACACCGAAGCCATGACCGGCCGGGGCCTGGCCATGGTCGGCGCCCTGTCCTCGGCGTGGGGCGTGGACCCCTCCGCGGCGGGGGGCAAGGTGGTGTGGGCCGAGCTCGGCGGCGAGGGGGGCGCCGTCAATCCCGGTACCGACGCCGGCCGCGACATCGAAGCCCTGCTGGCCGCCTGGTCGGACGAGGACCTCTCGCCGGCCACCTACACCGTCCGGCTGGGTGCCGTCTCCACCGACCTGCTGCTGTCGGCCAAGGCCCATATCGACAACGTGGTGCGGGAGCTGACCCTGATGCGCGAGGGCGAAGCCGTCCGGGGCAACAGCCTGCCGCCCGACCTGGAGGCCCTGGTCGAAACCGTCACCGTCGACTTCGCCGCCGCCCGGTCCGAGATCAAGAGGCAGGCGGTAGCCGCCGCCGGGCGCGGCGACGAGCTGACCGACCTGGAGCTGCACCTGCCGACCTCCGCCGCCGACGCCGGCGAGCGCTACCTGGTGGCCCTGGACCAGGCTGATCGTTACGCCCGGGCCTCCAACCTCCTCACGCTGGCCCCGCCCCGGGTGCACCGCCTGTTCCGCCAGTGGTACGTGGGGTCCCTGGTGGACCAGCTCCGGGCCCTGTCGAGCGGGCAGGAGCCGGCACCCCCCCGGTCCTTCCAGGTCGTGCTGGCGGACGAGATCGGACATCTGGAGGAGCAGGCCGATGTCTCCGCCCGCCTGAGCCTCCTCCAGACCGTCACGGCCGAACTGGCCGACGCCCGGGGGCTGGAGGACATGGCCTGGGTGGTGGTCGACAACGCCGTACGCCTGCCGGGCGTCGAGACGGCCCGGGTGCGGCTGGTGACCGGTGACGGCATGCTCCGCTCGGTGGCCTGGCGCAGCCGGGACCCGTCCGCGGCCGAACCCCTGAGCGAGTACTCGGTCGACGCCGACCTGCCCGGGGCGCGCGCCGTGCGCACCGGGCAGGCGCAGTTCACCCGCTCCCCGACCCCGATCCTGCAGGCCCTCCCGGAGCTGGCCGGCCAGTACCCCGGGGAGCGCAGCTCCCACCTCGTGCCCCTCACCGTCGGCGCAGAGACGCTCGGGATCCTGTCGCTGACCTTCGCCAGCGGGGAGCTGTCCGACCGCACCGAGGTGGCGGTGGTCGAAGCCCTGGCCCGCGCCCTGGCCCAGGCCCTACGGCGGGCCCAGCTCACCTCCCGGGACCACCAGCAGCGCGAGGCGCTCGAATTCCTGGCCGACGCGCTGGGCATCCTGATCTCGGCCGAGGAACCGGCGCAGGTCCTCGAACGGCTGGTCGCCCACAGCGTGCCCCGCCTCGCCGACTGGTGCGCCGTCTATGTGGTCGACGGGCCGTTGCTGCGACGGGTGGCGGTGACCGTGGACGGCAACCCGGAGCTCTCCGAGCGGCTCCGGGACGGCCCCCCCATCAGCCTCGACGCCGACATCCCCCACACCCGGGTTCTGCGGACGGGCCGACCGGAGCCCATCCACGACCGGATCGGCCCGGTCCTGCACGACCTCTATCCAGGTGTGGACTTCTCCCCGATCGGGACGGACTGGGGGCAGGCCAGCGGCCTGTGCGCCCCCATGGAGCTGCGGGGCCGGCGGGTGGGGGTGATCGCCATCACCTTCCTGCGCGACGGGCGGCGGGTCACGCCCGAGGTGGCGCAGGTGCTGTCGGGGTTGGCGGACCGGGCCGCCATCGCCCTGGACATCGCCGAGCTGCGCAGCGGGCAGCGCCAGCCGGAGGAGCGGGTGGTGCTGGACCTGGCCGTGGGAGCCGGGGGAATCGGGACCTTCGACTGGGACCTGGTCACCGGCCGCCTGGTGTGGGACGAGCGCCTCCTCGACATCTTCGGGCTCGATCGCGACCGGTTCGAGCTGACCATCGAGCAGTTCTACGACCAGCTGCACCCGGGCGACCTGGAACCGGTGCGGGAGAAGCTCCAGGAAGCGATCGACAGTTGCGGTGAGTACGACGCCGAGTACCGGATCGTGCTTCCCGACGGGGGCACCCGGTGGGTCGCCGCCCGGGGCCGGGCGCTCGGCGACGCCGACGGCCGGGCCGTCCGGCTGATCGGGGCGGCGCAGGACACCACCGCCCGGCGGGACGCCGAGGCCCGGATCGCCAGGGTCATGGACTCGATGTCCACGGCGTTCTTCTTCCTGGACCGCCACTGGCGCTTCAACTACGTCAACACCGAAGCGACCAGGGTGCTGGGGCGGGCCGCCGCCGAGTTGCTGGGTTCGGACATCTGGGAGCTGTTCCCGGCGGCCCTCGGATCGGACTTCGAGCGGTTCTACCGCCACGCCGCGTCCAGCGGGGAGCCGGTGGCCTTCGACGCCTTCTACCCCGAGCCGCTCAACGCCTGGTACGAGGTGCGGGCGTGGCCCCACCCCGAGGGGCTGGCCGTCTACTTCATGGACGTCACCGACCGCCGGCGGGCCCACGACCAGGCGCAGCGGGCCATAGGCCGGGCCGGTCTGTTGGGGCGGGTGACCGAGGAGCTGGCCGCCATCGTGGATCCCGTCGACGCCATGCGGGCCCTGGCCCGCCTGATCGTGCCCGATCTGGCCGACTGGTCGGTGGTGACGCTCATCGAGGACGAGAGCCGGGCGGGCACCCGGCGGGGCCTGCGCGACGCCGCCGGATGGCACGCCCGGCCGGAGCTCCGGGATATGGTCGGCCGCTACGCCGGCAGCCGGCTCGGGATGATTACCGACGACTCGATCGTGGTGCGGGCGGTGGAGTCGGCCGAGGCCCAGGTGATCCCCGAAGACGCCATGTCCGTGCTGCGGCCCATGTTCGAGCCGGGCGCCGAGGCCCTGGGCCTGCTCGAGCAGCTGGCCCCCCACGCGGTGGTGCTCCTGCCGCTCAACGGCCGGCGGCGCCCGGTCGGCATGCTGACCCTGTGCCGCGACGCCCCCCACGGCTTCGATGTGGAGGATCTGGAACTGGCCCGGGACGTGGCGGCCCGGGCCGGGCTGGTCCTGGACCGGGCCCGGCTGTACCGCCAGCAGCGGGAGGTGGCCGAGGCCCTTCAGCGCTCGATGCTCACCGCCCCCCCGGTCATACCGAGCATGCGGATCGCCGTGCGCTACGTCCCCGCCGCCGAGGCCGCCCAGGTCGGCGGGGACTGGTACGACGCCTTCCACCAGGCGGACGGGTCGGTGGTCCTGGTCATAGGGGACGTCATGGGCCACGACGTCGACGCGGCCGCCGCCATGGGCCAGGTCCGCACCCTGGTCCGGGGCATGGCGGCCCACAGCGGCCAGGGACCGGCTCAGGTGCTGCGCGATGTCGAGGCCACCATGGACGCCCTGCGCCTGGATACCACGGCCACCGCCGTGCTGGCCCGGGCCGAACCGGACGGGTCCGGCAACGGCCGTGGCTGCCGGTTCGGGTGGTCCAACGCCGGCCACCCGCCACCGATCCGTCTCGACCCCGACGGGACCACCACCGTCCTCGGGCCCGGTTCCGGCGATCTGCTGCTCGGGGCCATGCCGGGAACGCCCCGCCACGAGCACCAGACGGAGCTGCCGGTCGGCTCCACCGTGATCCTCTACACCGACGGGTTGGTGGAGCAGCGCGACCAACCCGTGGACCGGGGGGTCGAGCGGCTGCAGGGACTGCTGCGCAGCCTGGCCGGGTCGGACATCGAGCAGTTGTGCGACGAGGTGCTGCGCCGCATGCTGCCCGACCGTCCCGGCGACGACGTGGCCCTGCTGGCCGTTCGTATAACCGGACCCCGGGACCCCTGACAGACCGGCCGGTGGTGGGGGACGAGCCGGTAGAAAGGTCCGATGGACCGCTACCAGCCTGCAGGTGACCGCTACCGGAGCATGACCTACCGCCGATGCGGACGGAGCGGGCTGCGGCTGCCGGCCCTGTCCCTGGGCTTGTGGCAGAACTTCGGGGAGGACCGGCCGCTCGAGGACCAGAGAGCCATCCTGCGGCGGGCCTTCGACGCCGGGGTCACCCACTTCGACCTGGCCAACAACTACGGGCCGCCCTACGGCAGCGCCGAGTCGAACTTCGGCCGTATCCTCTCCACCGACTTCGCCGCCCACCGCGACGAACTGGTCATCTCCACCAAGGCGGGGTGGGACATGTGGCCGGGCCCCTACGGCGACCTGGGATCCCGCAAGTACCTGCTGGCCAGCCTCGACCAGAGCCTGCGGAGGCTCGGGGTCGACTACGTCGACATCTTCTACCACCACCATTTCGATCCGGACACCCCCCTGGAGGAGACCATGGGGGCGCTCCACTCGGCGGTGACGCAGGGGAAGGCCCTCTACGTCGGGATCTCCTCCTACTCCGACCGGCGCACCCGGGAGGCCGTCTCCATCCTGCGCCGGCTGGGGACCCCGCTGCTCATCCACCAGCCTTCGTACTCCATGCTCAACCGGTGGATAGAAGGGGGACTGCTGGACGTTCTCGCCGATGAGGGGGTGGGCTGCATCGCCTTCTCCCCGCTGGCCCAGGGCCTGCTCACCGACCGCTACCTCGACGGGGTACCCGAGGGGTCGAGGGCCTCGCAGGGCGGATCGTTCAGCACCGACATGCTCAACGCCGATAACCTGACCCGGGTAAGGGCTCTCAATGACATCGCCTCCCGCCGGGGCCAGAGCCTGGCCCAGATGGCCGTCTCGTGGGCGCTGAGAGACGACCGGGTCACCTCGGTGCTGATCGGGTCCAGCAGCGTCTCGCAGCTGGAGCAGAACCTGGGTGCGCTCGACCGCCTCGACTTCAGCCCCGACGAGCTGGCCGAGATAGACCGCTACGCGGTGGAAGGCAACGTCGACCTGTGGCGTGCCCCCTCCACCAGCTGAGGGCGGCGGCCCCGTGCTGATCCGCCTGCTGCGGGTCCGGCTGGCCCCCTACCGGCGGCCCATCGCCGCCATGGTGGTGCTGCAGGCCCTCCAGACGGTGGCCACCCTGACGCTGCCCACGCTCAACGCCCGCATCATCGACGACGGGATCCTCCGCCACGACCAGGGCTACATCCGCTCCACCGGGGCGGTGATGGTCGGCTTCTCGATCGCCCAGGTCTGCTTCGCGGCGGCGGCCGTCTATCTCGGTGCCCGGGTCGCCATGGGATTCGGCCGCGACGTGCGCGCCACCATGTTCCACAAGGTGACCGACTTCTCGGCCCGCGAGGTGGGGGCGTTCGGGGCGCCCTCGTTGATAACCCGCATCACCAACGACGTCCAGCAGGTGCAGCTCCTCGTGGTCATGGCCGCCACCATGGCCATCAGCGCCCCCATCACCCTGGTGTTCGGCGTCGTCGCCGCTCTCAACCAGGATGTCGGGCTGTCGGTCATCCTGGTGGTCAGCGTGCCGGTGGCGGCGCTGGTGCTGGGCGCCATCGTGGCGCGGATGGTGCCGGCCTTCCGGCTGATGCAGGAGCGGATCGATCAGATCAACCGGGTCCTGCGGGAGCAGATCACCGGGATCAGGGTGGTGCGGGCCTTCGTGCGCGAGCCGGAGGAACGAGACCGCTTCGCCCGGGCCAACTCCGATCTGACCGACACCTCACTGCGGGCCGGCCGGCTGATGGCGTCGATGTTCCCCACCGTCAACCTGGTCATCAACGGGTCCAGCGTGGCCGTGCTGTGGTTCGGGGCGTCCCGTATCCAGAGCGGCCACATGCAGGTCGGTGCCCTGGTCGCCTACCTCACCTATCTCATACAGATCCTCATGTCGGTGGTCATGGCCACGTTCATGATCTCGATGATCCCCAGGGCGTCGGTGTCGGCCCGCCGCATCCAGGAGGTGATCGACACCGAGGCGTCGGTCCGCAGCCCGGCCCGGCCGCAGCGGCCCGAGACGGCTCCCGGGGAGATCGAGTTCCGCGACGTCGGGTTCCACTATCCGGGCGCCGACCATCCGGTCCTGTCGGGCATATCCTTCGTCACCCGCCCGGGCCAGACCACCGCCATCGTGGGCAGCACCGGCGCCGGCAAGACCACCCTCCTGCAGCTGATCCCCCGCCTGTTCGACGCCACGGCCGGCTCGGTGATGATCGGCGGGGTGGACGTGCGGCGTCTGGACACCGAGCTCCTGTGGTCCAGCATCGGCCTGGTGCCGCAACGGCCGTACCTGTTCTCGGGGACGGTGGCGAGCAACCTGGCCTACGGCAAGCCCGACGCCACCGAGGACGAGATGTGGGAGGCGCTGGAGGTGGCCCAGGCGGCCGACTTCGTGCGGCGGATGCCCGGCGGCCTCGAGGCCCGGATCGACCAGGGCGGCGCCAACGTCTCCGGCGGCCAGCGCCAGCGCCTGGCCATCGCCCGGGCCCTGGCCCGCAAACCGGACATCTACCTGTTCGACGACTCGTTCTCGGCCCTGGACCTGGCCACCGACGCCCGGCTGCGGGCCGCCCTCAGGCCCACACCGCCACCAGCGCGGTGCTGATCGTGGCCCAGCGGGTGTCCACCATCACCACCGCCGAGCGGATCCTGGTGCTCGACGACGGCGAGATGGTCGGCATGGGCACCGACGCAGAACTGCGCCTGACCTGCCCGACCTACGCCGAGATCGTGCAGTCCCAGCTGGGGGAGAGGGAGCCGGCGTGACCCGGACCGCAGGCGGGGACCCCGACCTCGACAAGCTCCCCCCGGCCCAGACCCGCCCCGCCGGGAGGTGGAACGCGGTGGGGGTCCCCACCGAGAAGTCCAAGAACTTCCCGGCGGTGGTCCGCCGCCTGGTCCGCCTCCTGTCGAGCGAGGGCCCCAAGCTGGTGATGGTGGCGGTGTTCTCGGTCACCGGGGTGGTCCTCAACGTGTTCGGGCCCCGGGTCCTCGGCCACGGCACCGACATCATCATCGCCGGCGTGAGCCGGGGCGGGATCGATTTCGCCCGCCTGCACGGTGTCCTGCTGGAGGCCGTCGGCCTGTACGCCGGATCGGCCCTGATGTCGCTTCTCACCGCCTACACCCTGGCCGGCGTGGTGCAGCGGCTGATGCAGCGACTGCGTCGGTCGGTGGAGGACAAAGTCCACGCCCTACCGCTGAGCTACATCGACCGGGGCTCGCGCGGCGACCTGCTCAGCCGGGTCACCAACGACATCGACAACATCGCCCAGAGCCTGCAGCAGACGCTCAGCCAGATGCTCAACTCGATCCTGCTGCTCATCGGGGTGGCGGTGATGATGTTCACCATCTCCCCCCTCCTGGCGGCGGTGGCACTCACCACCGTGCCGCTGTCGGTGTTCGCCATGCGCCGGATCGCGGCCCGGGCCCGACCCCGCTACATCGCCCAGTGGCGGGGGACGGGGGCGCTCAACGCCATCGTCGAGGAGGCGTTCACCGGGCACGCCATCGTCAAGTCCTTCGGTCGCCAGAAGGAGGTCGAGGCCCGCTTCCGGGAGCAGAACGAGGAGCTGTACCAGGCGTCGGCCGGGGCGCAGTTCATGTCCAGCCTCATGCAGCCGGTGACCATGTTCCTCAGCAACGTCCAGTACGTGCTGGTGGCGGTGGTGGGCGGCCTGCGGGTGGCGAGCGGGGCCATCAGCATCGGTGACATCCAGGCGTTCATCCAGTACTCCCGGAGCTTCTCCATGCCGCTCACCCAGCTGGCGTCGATGATGAACGTGTTCCAGAGCGGCATGGCCTCGCTGGAGCGGGTGTTCGAGATCCTCGACGCCGAGGAGGAGCGCCCCGATCCGGCCCCGCAGCCCGGGACCGGTCCGACCCGGGGGCGGGTGGCGTTCGAGGACGTGTCGTTCTCCTACGACCCGGCGGTGCCGCTCATACGGTCGCTGTCGCTGCTGGCCGAGCCGGGCCAGACGGTCGCCATCGTGGGCCCGACCGGGGCCGGCAAGACCACCCTGGTCAACCTGCTGATGCGCTTCTACGAGTTGGACTCCGGACGTATCACCATCGACGGCCGGGACATCGCCGCCACGCCCCGCGCCGAGCTGCGCTCCAAATTCGGGATGGTGTTGCAGGACACCTGGCTGTTCGGCGGCAGCATCAGGGACAACATCGCCTACGGGAACCCGGCGGCGGACGACGACCGGATCCTGGAGGCGGCCCGGGCGACCTACGTCGACCGCTTCGTGCACTCCCTGCCCGACGGGTACGCCACCTTGATCAACGAGGAGGCCGACAATGTCAGCGCCGGCCAGAAGCAGCTCCTCACCATCGCCCGGGCGTTCCTGGCCGACCCGGCCATCCTGATACTCGACGAGGCAACCAGCTCGGTGGACACCCGCACCGAGGTGCAGATCCAGGAGGCCATGAACCGCCTGCGGGCGGCGCGGACCAGCTTCGTGATAGCCCACCGGTTGTCCACCATCCGGGGCGCCGACGTCATCCTGGTGATGGAGGACGGCGCCATCGTGGAGCAGGGGTCGCACGCCGAGCTGCTGGCTCGGGGCGGCGCCTACGCCCGCCTGTACAACTCGCAGTTCGCCGCCCCCGCCGCCGAGGTCGGGTAGCGGCGGGGGGCGGCCACCGGAACCGTGGTTGACGGCGGCCGTCATGGGGAATGGATGGTGGTCGAAGCGGGCCGGCGGCCGTGCCGCCCGGCCCCGGGACCCGGACCAGGAGAAGAGCGCATGACCGCCGTCGGCCAATCCCGCGACGACACCGACGATCAGGTCCTCGACGAGGAGTTCGACCAGCTGGCCGTCTGGACGGCGGACGCCATCGAGGCGCTGGCCCTACCTGACGCGATACCGGCGGCCTGCAACGGCAGCGGCAGCCCGGCGTCGCTGACCTGGCTGGGCGAGGCCATGCGACTCGGCGCCGGATCGGTGGTGCTCGACACCGGGGCCGGCCTGGGCGGCCCGGCGGAGTGGCTGGCCCGCGGCACCGGCGCCCGGATCGTGGCCTCCGAACCCATGATCGGCGCGGCGCGGGGGTGCCGGCGGCTGTTCGACCGGCCGGCCGTGGTGGCCTGGTCGCACCGACTGCCCTTCGCCGGGGGGACCTTCGACGGGGCGCTGGCCCTGGCCGTGCTGTCGACGGCGCAGGACAAGGACGCCTATCTGGGGGAGGTGCGGCGGATCCTCCGGCCGGGGGGACGGCTGGGCCTGCTCGAATACGTGCGGACGTCGGCCGACCTGCCCGACCCGCCGGTCAACAACCGGTTCCTTGGCCCCGGCGAACTGGACCGCATCGTGGGCGATCACGGCTTCCGGATCGACGCGACGGCCATGTCGGACGACCTGCCGTCCGCCCCTGAGGAGTGGACGTCGGTGGCCGACCGGGTGAACCGGGAGGTGTCCGAGCGTCACCGCGGTGCTGGGGCGGCCAGGACGGCCGAGGAGCAGCAGGACCGCTTCGCCCGTCTCCTGTCAACCGGAGCCCTGCGGATCCGCCTGCTCTGCGCCGTCCGCCTCTGACCCGCCACGCTGGCGGCAGCGTCCCGCCGCCGGCCCGGGTTCAGGCCGCCTGGCGGCGTCCCCCGTCGTGGTTCACGAACCGGGTGCCGGAGATCAGATCGATCGGGAGCCTGAACAGGCGCCGGGCGCCCCGCGGGTCCCACTCATCGGTGTCGAGGAGCTCCAGCGCCATCCCCACCGCCAGCACGCTCCACCCGGAGCGCCCGTCGGGGTCGATCTGGCCGGTCTCGAAGGCCAGGACGCCCCGGCCGGACGATTCGGCGATCTGGGTGCCGGTGGGGGTGCTGAAGACGATCGAATCGCCGTCGACCGTGTAGGTGACCGGGAAGATCGCCGGCAGGGCTCCGATGGAGAGACCGATGCGCCCGACGCCGTTGAGCTTCAACAACTCCCGGCATTCCCGCTCGTCGAGCAGTTCGTATCCTCGGTGCGCCAACATGTCCGGCCTTCCTCCCCCTCGTCGAGATGGGTCTCGCGCCCATAGTGGGACCCTCCGGCCCGGCGTCTAAGGGCCATTGGTCACCACTTTGTAGTTACCGGTTTGCGACGCCCGGTCGCCGCACGGGGTGCGGGGCCCGGTAGCCGCTCAGCGCCACCGCCGGGGCCGGAGGGCCCGCTGATCGGCGACCCACGACGCCCGCCGCAGCAGCCGGCTGGGGACGGAGCGACCCCTCGTCGCCTCCAAGCGGTCGGCCAGCTGCTCAGCCGCCCGGGCGGTGATCGGCAGGACCACCATCACCCCCACCAGCCGGATCAACCTGCGTCTCATGGGCGGCGCCTGGCGAAGTCGGTCATAGCCCTGTTGTACCCGACAGGGGGCCCGTCTGTCGCCAGAATGCGGCCGAGGTCGGCCGTGTCCACGTCCTTGAGGGTGTCGTCGACCCGGATTCCGTAGAGAGCTGCCAGCGAGCACCGGGCCCAGATCAGGGTGCGCAGCTCGATCTCGGAGAGGGCGTCCACGCCCCGCTCCTCGAGGCCGGCCGCGATCTCCGAGAGCGCGGACATCGCCTCCTCGGTGAGGGCACAGACGGACGGCGGGGCGGCGGGGCGGTTGTTCGGCACTGGCAAGAGAGTCGACGGGCGCAAACCGGTCCTTTACCGCGGGGGAGCAGTTGGCCCCTGGTTTCGCCCTTCGGACCCGATTGCTGACCTGCGCCGGTCCGCCGGTTCCGGCGGGGACGTCGGTCTGGCGGTTCGCCCGCTGACGTCAGGTCCGGTGGCCCCGCCGGCGGCGAGAGGAGGCGGCGCAAATGATAGAAGCCTCATTTAAGTTAAATATTAGATTCACAAGCTATTTATCGAAACGGACATTCCTGCATGGAATTTGAGTGAAACAGACAGGCTGGAGGCCACGCTGAGTATGCCTTTTTCCAGCCTGATTACCGCTCAACCACCACGGGTAGAGCCCTTGTGGTCCTGCAAGAAGCGGCCGGACGGGTGACCTGCACGAGACCTCCGATCGCCCCCCAAAACCAAAAAATTCGAGGCGGTGAAACGCGGTTTATGACTTCTATCCAGCATGACCGAAACGATCAGCGAGAACAGGAAGCGCCCGACTCGGGCCGGTCCGGGCCCCAGCCCCACCGGGTCAAGGGGGCCCACATCATCACCGAGCGCATCGAGGTCGGAGTGCCGATCGAAGATGCCTTCGAGTGGTGGACCCGCTACGACGACTGGCACCAGATCTTCAAGAAGGAGTCGGCCCATTCCGGTGACGGTGACCAGGGCGGCGGCGACCAGTCTGACGGTGACCAGGGTGACGGCGACGACGACCAGATCAAAGTCACGGCCAAGATCGGACCGTCGCGCCGGGAATGGACCGCCGAGATCACCGAGCAGGATCGTCCGCACCGCCTCAGCTGGCGGGCCACCGGGGGGGTGCAGGCCCACGGGACCACCACCTTCCACCGGCTGGCTGACCGGCTGACCAAGGTGATGGTGGAGATCGAGTACCGGCCGTCGGGCCTGCTCGAGACGGTGGGGAACTTCTTCCGCATGCAGCGGCGGCGGGTCCGACGGGACCTGCGCCTGTTCAAGAACCACGTGGAGTTGCGCAGCGTGGGGGACGACAAGTCGGCTGGAGGGAGCGACAGATGATGTTCAAGGACCGTCGACCCAGGATCCTCGGGGTGCCCGTCGGGCGTCGGGGCCGCCGGTCGATGTCGGGCGCCGGCTGGGCCGGTGCCGGAGCGGCCGCCGCGGTTGCCGGCGTCCCGCTGGCCCAGCGGGCCGGCCGGGCTCTGGCCCACGGGCGGGAGATGGCCGGCCAGGCCGAGCAGGCGGTGGGAACGGCGAAGGACATCCGCGACGCCGTCTCCTCCCACTCCTCGACGATCGGCAAGTTCGGAGCGGTGATCGGCGAGGTGCGGAAGCTGGGAAAGGACGGCGGCGACGCCAAGCCCAAGCTGGCCCACCTGATCGAGGAGCACACCGACATCGCCGCCCCCCGCCAGGTGGTCTACAACCAGTGGACCCAGATGGAGATGTTCCCGGCCATCGTCAAGGGGGTCGAATCGGTCGAACAGGAGGAGGACGACCGAGCCGCGTGGACCAGCAAGATCGGTCCGGTGCGCCGGCACTGGGAGGCCCGGATCACCGAGCAGGTGCCCGACGAGCTGATCGCCTGGAAGAGCGAGGGCGGACCTCAGCACGAGGGTGTGGTCAGCTTCCACAGCCTCGACGACCAGCTCACCCGGGTGCTGGTGCAGATGCAGTACAAGCCGTCCGGCCCGTTCGAGACGGTGGGCAACACGCTGCGCATCCAGCGGCGCCGGGTGCGGCGGGATCTTCGCATGTTCAAGCACTTCGTGGAGCTGAGCGGGGAGGAGACCGGGGCCTGGCGCGGTCACATAGAGGGAGGCGACGGCGGGTCGCGGCCCACGGGACGGTCCCGATCGTCCTCGGGGCCGGGCCGGGACGGCGGTTCCCCCAACGGCAAGGCCGACGGCGGAGCCCAGGACTCGGCGTCCGGCCGCTCGAGCCGGTCGGCGTCGGGTCGGGCCTCGGCACCCCGTAACGGCTCGACGTCCGGGAACGGCTCGGGGTCCCGGAAGGCCACCGCCTCCGGGAACGGCTCGGGGCCCCGGAAGGCCACCGCCTCCCGGAAGGCCACCGCCTCCCGGAAGGCCACCGCCTCCCGGAGCTCCGGGGCCTCCGGCGGCAGGGGCGCCTCCAAGGCCGGGGGTGCGTCCAAGAGCAGCAGCGCCTCCCGGTCCAGGACCGCCGGGTCCGGGAGCAGGAAAGCGGAAGGTCGGTCATGAGCAGTTCGGGAAGTGCCATCACCAGGGCCCCCCGGCCCAGCAGCCTGGCCGACGTCCTGGACCTGATCCTGGACAAGGGCCTGGTCATAGACGCCTATGTCCGGGTCTCGCTGGTGGGCATCGAACTGCTGACCATCGACGCCCGGGTGGTGATCGCCAGCGTGGACACCTACCTCCACTACGCCGAGGCGGTCAACCGTCTCGACCTCAAAGCCACGGAGACGGCCGGCATCCCGGCCCTGTTCGGACAGGATGACGGTGGCGGTCAGGGCGGCGACGACCAGGACGACGAGGGCGCGGCCGATGGGCACAAGGAGCCGGCCCGTCAGCTCAGCGGCTCGGCCAAGCGGGGCGGTGCGTCGGATGGTGACGAAGGCAAGAGCGGCCGGTCCTTGGCCGGCCGCCTGGGAGAAAGAGGGAGATGGGACCGATGAAGACCGGGCTGCGCAGAAAGCACAGCGTCATGGACGACCTCAATACCGCCGACCGGGTGGCCGGCGCCCTGCTGGCCGCCGGGGCTCTCAACTGGGGCCTGGTCGGGGCCGCCAACTTCGATGCCATACGGGCCACATTGGGCCGGTCCAAGGCCGCCCGGGCCGCCTACGGCCTGGTAGGAGCCAGCGCCGCGTACGCCCTGGCCCGCAGCCAGCAGCTGAACCGCAGATAGGAGAACGTGCGACCGTGTTCAAGAGATTCGGATTGGGATTCGCCGTCGGCTACGTGTTCGGGGCGCAGGCCGGCCAGAAGCGCTACGAGGAGATGACCGAGGTGGCGCAGCGGGTGGTGGACCTCCCGCTCGTCCAGCGGGTCGCCGACCAGGCCAGAGATCTGGCGACCGCCGACGCCGGGCGGCGTCTGATCGAGCAGGTGCGCTCCCGGGGCAGCCATAACCGCTCCGGCGACGGCCGGGACGCGGGCGACGGGGGCGATCCGGACGACACCTATGACGATGACGCCTACGACGATGACGCCTACGACGAACAAGACGAAGGCGCCGACGACTCCTACGAGGACGACGACGAGGGGTACGCCGACGCCGACGCCGACGACGAGACCGGGTCCGAAGAGTCCGGCGAGGTCGACGAGACCGAGGTCGACGACGACGCCGACGACGCCGACGGCGATGATGACCCGCGTTCCGAGGACCCCGACGGCGGCCCGGACGCAGGCGGCGGCCGCCGGGAGCGGCCCCACAAGACCGCCCGCCGCGACGCCGGCCGCCGGGAGGAGCGGCGTCCGCAGCGCTCCGGTAGCCGGATGAAGGCCGCCCTCGAGCGGGGGCGGGTCGACTGATGGTCTCTGCCGGCGGGTCCGTCACCCGGGCCCCCCGACCCAGCAGCCTGGCCGACGTCCTGGACCTGATCCTGGACAAGGGCCTGGTCATCGACGCCTACGTGCGGGTGTCCGGCCTCGGTATCGAGCTGCTGACCATCGACGCCCGGATCGTGATCGCCAGCGTCGACACCTACCTCCACTACGCCGAGGCGGTCAACCGCCTCGACCTGACCGAGACCGAGACCCGGGGCATCCAGGGCCTGACCCAGGACCTGATGCACGACGGGGCCCGCAGCAAGGTCAAGGGCGCGGTGGAAGGTGGCGTCGACGGGATCAAGGAACGGCTCGGTCGAGGGAACGGAAACTGATCGGTCGAGGAGGGACTGCTCTGCTCTACGTCTACGGTGTGGTGCCCGGGTCGGCAGCGTCCGAGCCCGGGTTCGAATCGGGAATCGGCGGCAGCCCCGTGGCTCCGGTGGGCCGCGGCCCCATCAGCGCTCTGGTGAGCCCCGTCCGGGAGGACAGGGTCCGCCCGTCGCGGGCCAACGTGACCGCCCATCACGCAGTGGTGGACGCCGCCCACCGGGTGGCACCGGTCCTGCCGGTGCGCTTCGGGACCGTGATGCCCGACGAAGCGGCGGTGGGCGACGGCCTGCTCGCCCCCAACCTGGACCGCTACTCGGAGATGCTGCGCGACCTCGACGGCAAGGCGGAGTACCGCCTCAAGGCGTCCTACGCCGAGGACGTGGTCCTGCGCGAGGTGGTGGAGCGCAGCCCGGCGGTGCGGCGGGCCCGGGCCGAATCCGCCCGGACGGACCGGCCCGCCAACCGGGACAGGATGATCAGGCTGGGGGAGCTGGTCCGCAACGAGCTGTACCGGATCAAGGACGCCGACCGCCGGGCCATCATCGAGGAGGTGGCGGAGCGCGTGACCGGTCTCCGGGAGCTGGCCGAACGGACCGAGGTGGTGGCCGTGCACGCCGCCCTGCTGGTGGAGCGGGGCAGGGCCCGGCACATGGAGGAGGCGGTGCAGTCGGTGGCCGGCCGGCAGGCCGGCCGGATGACCATCGAACTGACCGGTCCCATGGCCCCGTGGGATTTCGTCGACATCGACGGGGACCCGGCCTGATGGGCCTGATCAAAGGTCTGGTCCTTCTGCCCCTGGCCCCGGTGCAGGGGGTGGCGTGGCTGGCCGAGCGACTTCAGGATGAGGCCCTGCGGCAGTTGCACGACCCGGACGTGATCCTGGCCGAGCTGGCGGAGCTCCAGGCCGCCCTCGACGCCGGTGAGCTCACCGAGCAGCGCTACCTGGAGCTGGAGGAGCAGCTGCTCGACCGGCTCGACGCATCGCAGGACCGGGAGGTAGAGGAGGAGCCGACGTGAGCTCGCCGTCAGGGGCCCGCCGGGCCCGTCCATCCATGGCGCAGGTGATAGGGGGCGCCCGGCGCGAGCTGGAGCAGCTCACCAGCCGACCGGTGGATTCGGTCACGTCCGTGCAGCGCGACGGCGAAGGCTGGGTCCTGGAACTCGAGGTGGTGGAGCTGGAACGGATCCCGGCCTCGACGAGCGTGCTCGGAAGCTACCGGGTGGATGTCGACGGGGACGGCCACATCGCCGGGTACGAGCGGACCCACCGCTACTACCGCAACCAGGCCAGCGAGGGGGAACTGCCGTGACCAGCTCGGGATCGGGGCTCCGCTACGCCGGCCGCCCGGCGTTGCCGGGGCGAGAAGACGGCAGCAGCCTGGCCGACCTCCTGGAGAGGATCCTGGACAAAGGGATAGTCATTGCGGGTGACATCTCGATCAGCCTGGTCGACGTCGAGCTGCTGACCATCAAACTGCGACTGTTGGTGGCATCGGTCGACAAGGCCAAGGAGATGGGCGTGACCTGGTGGGAGACGGACCCGTGGCTGTCGGGCCGGGCGGCCGAGCAGGGCGGCGGCTCCGAGGGGTCGCTGGCCGGCCGCATCGATCGCCTGGAGGCCACCCTCGAGCGCCTCGAGCGGGCCCTGCCGGCTCCGGCCGAGGCGGCGGAGCGTGGGGGAGGGCGGAAGTGACGGGCGGCCCGGAGCACCACCTCGACCTGTCCGGGCTGCCGGCCGAGGTGCTGGCCCAGGCCATCGAAGAGGCGAGAGCCGACGCTGTGGCCGAGCTGCGGTCCCGAATCGCCCGCTGGCTGGTGCAATCGGCGGAGCCGGTCCTGCCGGTCGGCGATCCGGGGAGCGGGCCGGCGGGCTCGGTCCAGGCGGACCGGCCGCCGGTCCACGTGCGGCCTGAGCCGGCGGAGGTCCCGCCGGTGCCTGAGCCGGCGGTGGTACGGACGGCCGGCGGCGGCTCCGGCGGACGGGGCTGGTACGTGTACGGCCTGACCTGGAACCATGTGGCAAGTGCCCTGCCAGCATCGGCCGGCGTGGAGGGGGCGGCGGTCGAGGTGGTGCCGGTGGGCCGGCTGGCCATGGTCGGCAGCTGGGTGGAGGAGAGCGTGCGGTCCTGGGGCCTGGACGAGTCCGGCGAGGCGGACCTGGCCCGTCTGGAGCCACTGGTCCGGGCTCACGAGGGTGTGCTCGAAGCCGTCCTGGACCGGGGGGCGGTGCTGCCGCTGCGGTTCGGCCGGATGTATCGCCATCCGGACCAACTGCGGGACCTGATGGATCGCAGATCGGATGCCATCTCCGCCGCCCTGGAGAGGTTGGAGGGCCGGGCCGAGTGGGGTCTGACCCTGGACTGGGATCCCGGTCACTCGGCCCAGCCGACGGTCACGGACCCCGGTGACGCCGGCGGAGCGGGATATCTGGCCCGGCGCCGGGACCAGATCGCCGCCGCCGACGGAGCCGGGCGGGCGGCCCGGGACCGGGCCCACCTGGTGCACGAGTGCCTGGCCGCCATCGCCGACGATCAGGTGGCCCATCCCGTCCGGCGCCGTTCCGGACGGTCCCGGCCGGTGGTCTGGCGGGCGTCGTACCTGGTGGCGGCCACCCGCATCGAGGCTTTCCGCCAGACTGCCGCCGAGGGGCTGTCGGAGGCCCCGGCCGAACTCGGGCTGAGCGGTGAGCTCACCGGGCCGTGGCCGGCGTACAACTTCTCGCATCTCGAGCTGGAACCCGTTCCGGCGTGAACGACGCGAGCTGCGAGGACGTGGCCCTCGTCGACCTGGCGGATCGCCTGCTGGCGAAGGGCGTGACCATCAACGGGGACATCGTCCTGTCGGTGGCGGGCGTGGACCTGGTGTACCTGAGCCTGCGGGCCCTGATCGCGTCGGTGGAGACGGCCATGGACCTGGGTGTGGCGCAGGAAGGACTGCTGCGATGATCCGCCTGGTCGCCGTGGTCGACGACGGCCCGGCGGCGGCCCGCGCCCTGTTCGACCTCACCGACCGCGACCTGGTCATCGTGGGCCGGGACCCGGCCACCTGTCTGGGTCTGCAGTGGCCGGAGCCCCCGCCGGAACCCGACGGGGCGGCCCTGCGCCAGTTCAACGGTCTGATCCAGGCCCTGATGGACACCTGTACGGTGCTCCCGTTCCGATTCTGGGCCGCCGCCCAGCAGACCCAGAAGATCGACCGGTGGCTGTCGGAGCAGTCCGCCCGGCTGGTCGCGCTGATGGGAAGGGTGAGGGGCCGGGTCGAGCTGGCCGTCCGGGCCTCGGTGGAGTCCGCCGGGAGCGCCGCCCCGGCCGGGTCCGGGCGCGCCTACCTCGAAGGTCTGCGCCGCAGCCAGCAAGCCCACCCGGCGCTTCTCGGCATGCACTCCGCCCTGGCCGGCGTTTCCGCCGATGCCCGGGTGCTGTCGGCGGACGGGGCCCGCCTGGCGGCGGCTTACCTGGTGGACGCCGGGCGGGTGCCCGGCTTCTGCCGGGCGGTCGACGCGGCGGCCGGGGCCAGCCCGGGTGTCTGCCGCCGGACGGTCACCGGACCGTGGGCGCCGTACAGCTTCGTCGACCTCCCCGACGGTGTGGTCGAACCCGGACGGCGGGGCCGTGGATAGGCCGCCCGAGATGGTCTCCACCGCCACCGGCGGCAACGCCCGGCGGCGACGCATCGACGCCGACCCGGAGCGGGTGGAACAGGGCATGGCCCAGCTGGTGCTCACCCTGGTCGAGCTGATCCGACAGCTCATGGAGCGCCAGGCGATCCGGCGGCTGGAAGGCGGGAGCCTGACGGGCGAGCAGGAAGAGGCACTGGGCCGGGCCCTCATGCGCCTGGCCGAGAAGATGGACGAGTTGAAGGAGCATTTCGGGTTGACCGACGAGGATCTGAACCTCCATCTGGGCCCCCTGGGGGATCTGCTGTGACGGGCCCGGGGAGGACCGGTCGGATGAGTACGCGCATCAGCGGGCGGCGAGGAGGAAGCCGATGACCAAGAAGAAGCGAGCAGTCGGGAAGGCGGCCGGGGCGCCTACCGCCCTGGTCGCGGCGGCCGCCGCGAAGGGCCGGGGCGGCCGGCGGGGCCGGGGCAGGTCCGTCTCGGATCTCCCGGCCGCCGTTATCGGGGTGCCGGGAAGCCTGGCCCGGCACCTTCCGGGCGGTCACCGCTCTGGGCTGGCCCGGATCACCAAGCGGCGGCGCGGCCCGTCGGTCCTCAAGGTGGCCCGCCACGCCGGCACCGCGCTCAGCGCGATCGGCTTCGCCTCGGACCTGCTGGCCCAGATCAACGCCCTGTCGGAAGCCACCCGCAGACCCGACCCCCCCGAACAGGACGGCCCATCTCCCGGCCGTTCCGCCTCCCCCCGGCCCCGGGGCAGCGGCTCCGGCCGGGAGCGGGCCCGTCCGTCCGGGGAGGAGCCGCCGCTCGAGGTGCCGGCCGCCAACGGAAGCAGAAGATCGACACACGAGGAGCGACCATGACCAGTCCCCTGCGCCAGGAGTTCACGCAGATCCTGCTCGACCAGGTGCGCGACGGGCGGTACCCGAGCCCGACCATGCTGGACCGGATCGAAGCGGTGATCGGAGACCGGGCATCCGCCGAGGAGTACGTGGCCGGTCTGCTGGACCTCCTGGCCGCCGACCGCTTCCCGAGCCCGATGATGCTCGACCGGGTGGCCGGGCTGCTAGCCGTCCTGGACGCCGGGGCCGGCTAGCACCCGCCCCGTCGACCGCCCCCGGGGTCGGCAAGGTCGTTTGACTCTGTGAGCGGCGGGGCCGGGGACCCACCATGGGGACGTGAGGCGTTCCCGGCGTTCCCGGCCCATGGGATGGTCGGTCCCCATCGCCCGCATCGCCGGGATCCGGATATACCTGCACCTGACGTTCCTGCTCCTGGTCGCCCTGGTGGCCTGGGTGGACAGCCGCCCCGGGGCGGCCGGGGCGTGGGAGGGCACGGTCTGGGTGGTGCTCCTGTTCGGCTGCGTCCTGGTCCACGAACTGGCCCACAGCATCCTGGCCCGCCGCCTGGGGGCCACGGTCCGGTCGATAGTGCTGCTGCCCATCGGCGGCGTGTCGCTCATCGAGGACATGCCGCAGAAGTGGTCGGAGGAGTTCTGGGTGGCGGCCGTGGGCCCCCTGGCCAGCCTGGCCCTGGGCGTGGCCGCCATGGCCGCGTCGGTGGCGGTGGGGGCGACGCTCTGGCCGGTGAACCTGGCCGGCGGCGGCCTGCTGCCACGCCTGGCGTGGGCCAACCTCCTGCTCGGGGCGTTCAACCTGCTGCCGGCCTTCCCCCTCGACGGCGGCCGGGTGCTGCGGGCCGCGCTCGAGCGTCGCCACGACCTCGGCACCGCCACCCGGATGGCGGCCACCCTGGGCCGCTCGCTGGCGGTGGCCATGATGGTCTTCGGTCTGTTCTGGAACCTCTGGCTGATCCTCATCGGGGCCTTCGTCTTCGTGGGGGCCACCCAGGAGGAGCAGGCCACCACCGCCCGCATACGGCTGATGGGGCACCCGGTGAGCCAGTTCATGCGCAGCCCGGTCGCCGCCCTCGACGCCGGGCTGGCGGTGGACGACCTGCGCCACTGCTGGGCCGGTCCCCAGGTGGTGACGGTGGCGGAGCGGTACTACGGCCTGGCTCTCGGGTCCGAGGTGGCCGCCGCCCCGTCGGGCACGCTGGTGGCGGACCTGACCGACCGGGACGCGCCGGTACTGTCGGTCGAGGAGGACGTGGGCCGCACCGCCCTGGAGCGGCTGATCACGTCGGGGTACCCGGCGCTGGCGGTGGTGCACGAAGGCCGGCCGGTGGGCGTCCTGGCGCTGGCCGACATCGCCGCCTGGCTGTCGCGGGGTCCGGCCCCGCTGCCCTGAGCCCTCCCCGGACGCGACCAGTGACCATTGGCACTTAAAGCGGGCCAACAGACCGGATCACACTGATCAGGCAGAGGGAGGGCTTGATCGATGACTGGACTCGGTGCAGGGTGTCCGCTGATGGGGTGGGCCGTACGGCCGGCAGGCGGGGGCGGCGCCGGCGCCGGGCGCAGGTGATGGACACCGCGACCCGGCGGGGCCCGGACGGCGATCGCGGTTACGCCGTCGTGAGCCCCGGCGACCATCTGGACCACTACACGACCCCGGGCTTCCGTGAGGCGCTGAGAGAGGCGGCCGGCTCGGGCCCGGTGATCGTCGACCTGACGGGCGTGTCCTTCGCCGACTCCGAGGGCATCGGCGCCCTGGCCGGCGCCGTGCACCGATCCATGGAGAGCGGAGACCGGGTGGTGGTCGCCTGCCGCCGCCCCAGCCTGTTGAGGGTGCTCAGCATGAGCCGGATCGACACCGCGGTGGCAGTGGTGCCCAGCCTGGAGGAGGCGGCCAGCCTGGTCCGGGCCGGGCGGCGAAGCGAGGAGGGTGGCCATGAGGTTCGATGACCGGGTCGACGCCGGCCGGCGCCTGGCCGCCCAGCTGGCCGGGTTCCGGGGCGAGGACGTGGTGGTGCTGGGCCTGCCCCGCGGCGGGGTCCCGGTCGCGGCCGAGGTGGCAGCTTCGCTCGGGGTCCCGCTGGACGTCATCGTGGTCCGCAAGCTGGGCGTCCCGTTCCAGCCGGAGCTGGCCATGGGGGCCATCGGTGAGGGCGGCGTGCTCGTCCTCAACGATCGGGTCATCCGCAGCGCCCACGTGAGCGCGGTGGAGCTGGAGGAGGTCCGCCAACGGGAGCAGGCCGAGCTCGAACGTCGGGCACACCTGCTGCGGGAAGGGCGGCCCGCCGTGGTGCTGCGGGGCCGGGTGGCCATCGTCGTCGACGACGGCATGGCCACCGGGGCCACCGCCCGGGCCGCCTGCCGGGTGGCCAGGGCGCAGGGCGCCAGCCGGGTGGTGATGGCGGTTCCGGTGGCCAGTCCGGACGCCGTGCAGGATGTGAGCCGGGAGGCCGAGGTGATCTGCGTGGAACTGGCCGAGCGGCTGTGGGCCATAGGCCAGTGGTACCGGGATTTCAGCCAGGTCAGCGACGAGGAGGTGGTGCGGCTCCTGGCCGGCACCGCCCCGACGAGCCAGTCGGGGCCGGCCCCCGCCGCCGACCCCTGGCCGGACGAGGACGTCGAGGTCCCGGCCGGCGACGTGAAGCTGCCCGGCTATCTGTGCCGGCCGCCGGACTCCACCGGACTGGTCGTCTTCGTCCACGGGAGCGGCAGCAGCCGTCACAGCCCCCGCAACCGGTTGGTGGCCCACGTCCTGAACCAGGCCGGCCTGGCCACCCTGCTGTTCGACCTGCTGACCCCGCACGAGGAGGAGAGCCGGGCCAACGTGTTCGACATCGGCCTGCTCGCCGCCCGGTTGATACTGGCCAGCCGCTGGGCCGGGCGCCAGCCCGGTCTGGAAGCCGTCCCCTTCGGGTACTTCGGGGCCAGCACCGGCGCCGGCGCGGCCCTGTGGGCCGCCGCCGACCCGAAGGTGGAGCCGGCCGCGATCGTGTCGAGAGGCGGTAGGCCCGACCTGGCCGGCGCCCGGCTGAGCAGGGTGCGGGCCCCGACATTGCTCATCGTCGGCGGGGACGACCACGCCGTGCTGGAGCTCAACCGGCTGGCCCAGGACCAGCTCCGCTGCGAGAGCCGTCTGAGCGTGGTACCCGGAGCCGGTCACCTCTTCGAGGAGCCGGGCGCCCTGGCCGCCGTGGCCCGGTTGGCCGGCGCCTGGTTCGCCGAGCGGATGGCTCCTCTGCCGTCCACGGCCTGACCGGGGATCCGCGGTGGAACTGCTTTCGGTGCCCATCATCAAACCGGAGGGCCAGAACGTCATCATCGGCCAGTCGCATTTCATAAAGACCGTCGAGGATCTCCACGAGGCGCTGGCCGGCAGCGGTCCCCAACTGTCTTTCGGGGTGGCGTTCTGCGAGGCGTCGGGAGCCCGGCTGATCCGCCGTTCCGGGAACTCCGAGGAGCTGGTCGATCTGGCCGTCCGGGCGGCCGCGGCCGTGGGAGCCGGTCACGTGTTCGTGGTGATGCTGCGCGACGGCTTCCCGGTCAACGTGCTCAACGCCATCAAACAGGTCCCCGAGGTGTGCACGGTCTTCTGCGCCACGGCCAACCCTCTGGAGGTGATCGTGGCCCGCACCGAACTGGGCCGGGCGGTGGTCGGGGTCGTGGACGGTTCCCCGCCGATAGGGATCGAGACGGCCGAGGACGAGTCCGAGCGCATGGGCCTGCTGCGGGCCATCGGCTACAAGCTGGGGTGACGGCCGGGCCCGCCGTCAGGCCCGCGCCTGCAGGTAATCGATGCACCCGTCGAGGGTGGCCAACCCCGGGTAGTCCCTCTCGGGTATCTCGATACCGGTCCGGTCGTGCAGGCCGATGACGAAGTTCAAGAAGTCGATCGAGTCCATGTCCAGAGCCTCCTGCAGGGTCTCGCCCGGCTCGACCGCCTCCAGGTCGGCTTCGGGGGCGATCTCGTGTATCACCGTGCGGACGAGGTCCACGGCGTCATCGCTGGTCATAGCTCCTCCGGCTTGTGTAGCAGTCGCACTATCTCGGTGAGGAACAGGCCCCCCCGGTGCCCGTCGGACGCCCGGTGGTCGGCGGACAGGGTGACGGTCGTGCAGGGCCGGACGCCCAGCATCCCGTTCTCGGCCCACGGGCGCTCGACCACCCGCCCGAAACCGACCAGCGCCACCTGTGGCGGGTAGATCACCCCGAAGACCGCTTCCACCCCGAGGTCCCCGAGGTTGGTGACGGTGATGGTGGGATCGCTCATCTCCGAGCCGCGGAGCCGCCCGGCCCTGGCTCTGGTCACCAGGTCCCGCAGCG